>JAIPIQ010000082.1 GCA_021734645.1 Fidelibacterota bacterium
GCGGCGGAGCACAGGACCAGCGCCAGGCCGGCGCAGTCCTCGGGAACGCCAATGACGCCGGACGGGATCCTGGCGAGCACCTGTTGACGGTAGGCCTCGTTGGCGAGGGCCTCGGCATTGCGGTCGGTATCGATTACGCCGGGGGCCAGGTTGTTGACCGTGACGCCCGCGGGCGCGAACTGGCGGGCGAAGTTCTGGCAGAGGTTCAGGCCCGCTGATTTGGTGGCCGAGTAGACGGCCAGTTCGGGATGCTGCCGGTCCTGGTTGACGCTGCCCACCACCACGATGCGGCCCCAACCCCGCGCCAGCATGGCGGGGGCGAAGCCCTGGATCAACTCGATGGTCGAGCGCAGATTGGTATTGATCTGGGCGGCAAACTGCCCGGTATCAATCTCCGTCCATTGGGTCTTGTACTGAATCGAGGCGTTCAGCACCAGAATGTCCACCGGGCCGACTTCCGCGGCGAGCTTCCGGTTGGCCGCGGAATCGGCGATATCGGCGCAGCAGGACGCGGCCTCGAGGCCGTGAGCGCGGAATTCGGCGAGGGTGGCGTCCAATGCCTCGGAGGGCCGGCTGCCGTGGACGAAGACTTGCGCCCCGGCCTGGCCGAGAATCTGGGCAATGGCCTTGCCGATCCCGCGCGAGGAGCCGGTGACGAGGGCGGTCCGCCCGGCAAGATCAAAGAGGCGCGGCCAGTCGGCCAGGGGGGCGACCGTTGCCGGTTGCGCGGGCGTGGGGGGCGGTTTATTCACGGCATCAACTCCATTGGCGGTCATTGGCCCACTCCTTGTCCCAGAACTCGGTCGCGTCCCAGGCCACGGGGAAATCGGCGTGGAGTTTTGCGGTGATCAGCTCCTCGTTCAGCGACTCGATGCCCAGGCCGGGGGCATCGGGGACCTCGATATAGCCTTGGTTGACCAGCGGCTTGGGCAGGCCGTTCACCAGGCTGTCCCACCAGGGCACGTCCACCGAGTGGACCTCGAGGGCGGTGAAGTTCCGGGTGGCGGCGGCCACGTGAACGGCGGCCATGCAGGCAATGGGGCTCTCGGCCATGTGCAGGGCCATGGCCACGCCGTGGTCTTCGGCCAAATCGCCGATCTTCTTGGTCTCCATGATGCCCCCGGTCGAGAGCACATCGGGGTGGACGACGGCCAGGGCGCCTGACCGGAAGAGGGGCAGAAAGTTCTCTTTCAGGTAGATGTCTTCACCGGTGCCGATGGGCGTGGTGGTGGCCTGGGCGAGGCGGACATACTGGTCGGTCAGTTGCCAGGGCACGGGATCTTCCATCCAGGCGAGGTTGAAGCGTTCGAGGCGCCGGGCCAGCTTGATGCAATCATCGAGGGGGACATGCCCGATGTGGTCAATGGCCAGGGGCACTTCATAGCCAATTTCGGCGCGCACGTCGGCCAGGTACTGTTCGAGAAAATCGAGTCCCTGCTCCGTGATGTGAATGCCGGTGAAGGGATGGGCGGTGTTGAAAAGGTCGTACGCCTCACCGCGCATGGCGCGGGGATCAATGGACCCGTGCGGCGTGCTGAACACGGTCTGCTTGTACTTGCGCATCTGTTCGAGAAAACCCAACGGCGCGCTTAGGCAACCAGGCTGGTCCATGAGCAGCTCGATGCCCAGATCCATCTTGAGATAGGTGAACCCCTGGGCCAGGCGCGCCTTGAGCGCCTGGCCCATGTCCCGCCCGCCCCCCGCGGAATCCGTGTCGCAGTAGATGCGGATCCGCTCCCGAAATCGCCCGCCCAGCAACTGCCAGACCGGAACGCCCCACGCCTTGCCCGCCAAATCCCAGCAGGCCACCTCGATGCCGCTCACGCCCCCCCCCTGCCGGGAAGGACCCCCGAATTGCTTGATCCGGCGGAAAATCTTCTCCACGTTACAGGGATTCTCGCCCAGAATCCGACTCTTGAGCAGGGCCGCATAGGTGCGGCTCGAAGCATCCCGGACTTCGCCATACCCCACCAGCCCCTGGTTGGTGTACAGCTTGAGCAAGGTGCAACGCTTCGGCGCGCCGTCAATGTCGGCAAATCGCAGGTCAGTGATCCTAAGATCGCGAACGTTTCCGGCTGGGCTCATGAACGCCTCCTTCCTCACGGGTGCTCCTTTTCGTAGCGTCGGGCCGCGCGCAACAGGCGCCTGGCCAATACCCCGGCTTGCTTCCCGGCGAAATCCTCGTCCACCCCCAGCAGCGTCAGCGCGGCGACCACCTCGCCGTCCGCCCCGATCAAGGGCGCGGACAGGGCGCCGAGCCGGCGACGCGCCTGGTTGGTGTTCAGGCAGAATCCCTGAACACCAATCGCCTGGATCCGGGCCAGCACGAGGCCCGGATTCGCCCGCTCGGGAATCTCCTCCGGGCAGCTTCTGACCAGTTCGCGGATTTCCTCCTCGGGCGTCCGACTAAGCAACGCGGCCCCCACCGAGCCCTCGATCAGCGGGAACCAGGCGCCGACCTTCCCCGACACACTCAGGGGCTGCGGCGACTCCGCCCGCAGAATCGTCACCTGGCGATCGCCCTGCCGGAGCGATAACTTCGCGGTCAGCCCGGTCGCGGTCGCCAGTTCGTCCAATAGCGGACGGCAATGTTCCCAGCGCACCAGGCGGCGGTGCAACTTCAGGGTGGCGCAAAAAACGCCGCCGGAAAGATCGTAGCGGCCATCGGCCCCCTTGCACACCCAATCATGCTTCCGCAACGTTTGCAGAATCCGGTAGCAGGTGCTCGGCGCAATGCCCAAGGCCCGGGCCAGCTCGGCTTGCATCAGCCCCCCCTCGCTCTGACCCAGGTGCCGCAGTAGCAGCAGCGTCTTCTCGACCGCCGGATTCAGATTCGCCGTGCTCATATATGAACAACTTTATTCTTCATTTGAACACAGTCTACCTCCGGGACGGCACGTGTCAACCCGAATAATGAGGACTGATTTCTACCCTTTGGCCTTCATTGGGCTTGGCGGCGGTAACCGCGCGGGGAGAGCCCGGTCTGGGCGCGAAACAGTTTATAGAACTGCGTGGCGCAGGAAAACCCGGAGTCGTTGAGGATATCGAGGATTGTCCGGTCGGTGGTGGACAGCAACCGCCGGGCGTGAGCCAGGCGCAGGCTGGTGATGTAGCCGTTGACAGTCTGTCCCGTATATTCGGCAAAGATGCGGGTCAGGTGGCGAGGACTGAGCCCCGCCGCCGCGGCAATGGAACGGATGCCCAGGGGGCCGCGAAAATTGCGGATGATGAAGCGCAGCGCGCGGCTGAAGGCGCTGGGCGGAGGCGGGGGCGCGGCCGGTGCCGGAGTGTGGAGCGGAAGAGCAGAGCATTGCGCCAGGCGCAGGAGTCTCGCGCGCACTTCCAACAGGACGATCTCGGCCGCGCATGGGCCGCGCGCGCGGAGTAATTCATGCCAGTCCCGCAGCAGCGCCACATCGGATGCGGGCGCGGCGGACGGCGGCGCGATCACGTATTCCAAATCGAGCAGACGCGACAGGAAATGCCCCGGCAGGGTCCACTCGAGCACCCACGGCAGGGGCAAATGAACCCCGATCACGCGCGCGGTGGCATTTCGCTGGAGGATTTGGTGCGGCAACATGCCCCAATGGGCGACCAACCGTCTCGGCGGCACCTTGACCGGCTGGCCGCCATAGAGGATATTCACGGTTCCGCCCTCGAACACGCTGATTTCAATGGTGTCGTGGGTATGTCCACTTGGCGGATAGGGAACCTCGCAAAAGGAGCCGAAGCCGCTCGCCTGACGATCAAACCATTGCCCGCTTTTTATCATGGCCCATATTAGTATCAAAGCGGTCAGAATATGAGTAGATAAAAAAGAGGATCCACTTCAGAGTGACGGAAAACAGAAAGGCTGCGGTATGTCAGGCATTGAATTGAGAATACGGAAGTTATTCCGCGGCAAGCGGAATCTGGTGATCTCGGCGCTGGACCACGTGGTGGAATACGGGGACCAGCCGGGCATCGAGCAGGCGGCGCCGGCGATGCGGAACTGCCTGGACACCGATGCGCTGCTCCTGCCGCGCTGCATGCTGCGGCGCAACTGGGAGCTGCTGGCGGCGCCGGCCGCGCCCCTGCCGGTGGTGCGCCTCAACTGGAGCGCCGCCTTCTACTACCCACTCAACTATCGCGAGGGTTTCACCACCCTCACCACCACCGTCGCGGAGGCCGTCCAGACCGGCGCCGGGGCGGTGATCTGCTCCCTGTTTCTGGAAGAAGATAACGACCGGCGGCGGGAAACCGAGAACGTCCGCCTCTTCTCCGAAGTGGTCCGCGAGAAGGAGCGGCTCGGGATTCCGCTGATCGGCGAGGCCTATGTGGTCGAACACCAGGAAAAAACCCCGGAACAGGTCCACCTGAAGGTCAAGCGCGTCTCGCGCATCATGGCGGAACTGGGCGCGGACCTGATCAAGACCTTCTATACCGGGGAGCGCTTTCACGAGGTCGTGGAAAACACGCCCGTGCCCATATTTACGATTGGCGCGGAAAAGCTCAAGACGGATCTGGATGTGCTGCGCAAGGCGCGCGATTCGGTGGCCCAGGGCGCGCGCGGCATAATCTTCGGGCGGAATATTTTCATGGCCCGCAATCCGCCGGCGCTGATCCGGGCGCTCAACGCGGTGATCAACGCCGACCGCGCGCCGGAAGAAGCGGCGGCGGAACTGGAACGCTAAGGTGGTCACGCGCACCGAAAGCGCCGAGCGGCCCGCTTGCCGGATTGGCCTGGACTTGGGCACGAGCGCCATCAAGGGCGTGTTGGTGCGTGCCGACGGGTTGCTTCTGAAAACGGCGGAGCGACCGATACGGTATGACCGCCCCCGGCCCGGGTGGGTGGAGGCGGATGCAGAGCAGGAGCTGCGCGACGTGACGGCTGTAATCCGCGAGCTGGCCACGGCCGCCCCGGGACCGGTTGATGCGCTGGCCGCCGCCGGCGCCGCCGGCAGTACGCTGCTGAGCGATGCCCAGGGACGCCCCCTGACACCGGCAATCAACTGGATGGACCGGCGCTGCGCTGACCAGCCCCCCCCGGCGCTTGCAGGCCTGACCGCCAAAGCGGTTCGCCAAGTCACCGGCTGGCCCTGCTTGGACGCCTTTCCGCTGGCGCAACTGGCCTGGTTGCTCGAACATGAACCCGAACGCTATCACGCGGCCGCCCATGTCGGCATGAATACCGACTGGCTGCTCTTCCGCCTGACCGGCAACTGGCTGATGGATCACTCGACCGCCACGACCATGCACCTCCAGGACCAGACCCGCCGCTGCTGGCACAAGCCCTATCTTGAGCGGCTGGGCCTCGTCGAGACACAGCTTCCCCCTTTGACCCACTCCGGCGCGCCGACGGGCCGGCTGACGCCTGAGGCGGCCGCGGCGACGGGGCTGACCACGGACACCGTGGCATTCACCGGTTGCTTTGACCATCCGGCGGCGGCGCGCGCGGTCGGCGTGTGCGCCCCCGGTCAGTTACTGCTCTCCTGCGGCACCTCGTGGGTCGGGTTTCTGCCGGCCGACGAGCGCGATAGCCTGCTGGCGGCGGAGCTGCTGTGCGACCCGTTCTTGTCCAAGCAAGGCGGCCCTTGGGGTGGCATGTTTTCCGTGCCCGCCATCGGTCCGGTCATCCACTGGTATGTGGACCATATCATCGCGCCGGGCGAAATGGAGCCCTGGCGCATTTTCGACGAGTTGGCGGCGCGGGGCACGCCCGGCGCGGGCGGTCTCACTCTCGATTTGTCATCCCCGCCGCGTCAGATTGCGGCCGAGCCGGCGCAGGTGGCCCGCGCAGTCATGGAGGGCGCCGCCCGCGCGCTCGACGCGCAGCTCCGCCGCCTGCGGGAACAGGGCTTCCGTTTCACGCGCGCCGTACTGGTCGGCGGGCCCAGCAGGAGTCCAATCTGGCCCGGCCTGATTGCGGAGACCACCGGGCTTGAGCTGGCCGTCGGCTCGAGTTATGCTGGAGCTGAGGGCGCGGCGCTATTGGCTGGCGGCGCAGTCGGAATGCCCGCGCCCGGAGGCCCCCATGACGATTGACTATCACGACAATGACCGGCACATCTATGAAAGCGAACTGCGCGCCTTGCTGCCCGCGCGCCTCTTCGACGCACATGTGCACCTTTTCGACGCCGCCAGCCGCCTGCCCGGCACAACCTGGCCGCCGAAAAGCTGCGGCCTCAAATTCGGCGGCGCCTTCACCCGCGCCGCGTATCTTGACTGGGCCAAAACCTGGCTGCCGGAGCAGGAGCTGCACCTGAACAGCTTCGGCTGGCCCGCGCGCGACCAGGATCGCGACCGGGCCGCCACCTACTCGGGCGCCATTTCCGACAATCGCCGCTTTTTCGGTCTGGCGCTCGTCGCGCCGGCGGATCCCATCGCCGCGGTCCGGGCCCGCGTCGAAACCAACGGCCTGGTCGGCTATAAGCCCTATCTGGACTTCGTGGAAGGGAAATCGGCGGCGGAAATCACCATCGCAGACCTGCTGTCGCCGGCGCAACTTGACTACGCGAACGAACGCGGGCTGGCGATCATGCTGCATATTCCGCGCCCGGGGCGGCTGACAGACCCGCTCAATCAATCCCAGATGGTGGCCTTGTGTCGGCGCTATCCTCGAGCGCGCATCATTTTCGCCCACATCGGGAGGGCCTACTATCTACGCAACGTACGCGGCGGCCTCGACGGCATCGCGGCCTGCCCCAACGCCTATCTCGATACCGCGATGGTCAATCACGAGGGCGTGCTCGCGTATGCCTTCCGACATTTCCCGCTCGACCGCATCCTGGTCGGCTCCGACGCGCCCATCGCCTGCCTGCGCGGCAAATCGGTCGAGATCAACAACCAGTACGCCTACCTCATGGGCGAAGACTACGAAATCGGGACCTCGATCCATGACACCGGGGGAGCCATCCAGTTCACCTCGTTCTATTACGAGCAGTTGCGCGGTATCCTCCTGGCTGCCGAAAGCGCCGGCCTGACCCCAGCCCAGGTCGCGGACATCTTTTTCAACAACGCCCACAAACTGTTCTCAGCCATTATCGGCCCCCAGGGCCCATTACCAACAGGAGCGCTTACGCCATGAGTACACCACCCGTCCAGTTCCCCTACGACCTATCGCAACATCTCGAATTCCGGGATCGCGCGGAATGCGATCGGGTCCGCCAAATCCCCCGCGCCCAGATCACCCGGCATCCCAACCCGAATTTCTCCATCCGCGTGATCGAAAACGACCTGGCCTTCCAGTTCGCCTATGTGCTGGACATTGTGACCGGCATCAAGCGCGCGCTCGACGAAGGCCGGGACAAGTACGTTTTGATCCTGCCGGCGCCGAACCCGAACTACGCCCTGGTGGCGCACATGCTCAACGAGCTCAAGATCCCCTGCGGGCATGTGCATACGTTCAACATGGACGAATACGCCGATCAAGACGGCCGCACCGCGCCCAAAGACTGGCGCGGCGGCTTCCAGTACTGGATGTATCATGACCTGTTCAACCGCATCCGGCCCGAGCTGCGCATCCCGGAAAAGCAGATTCACTTTCCGAATGACCGCAACGTGGAATCCTACTCGGCCATGATCGAAGATCTGGGCGGCGCCGACGTCTGTTACGGCGGCATCGGCTGGTGCGGGCACATCGCCTTCTACGAGCCCTACCTGGGACGCGAGTACGTCGGGCGGCTCGATGACTACCTCGAACTCGGCAGCCGCATTGTAGAAATTTCGACCATCACGATTTGCCAGAACACGCTCTATGCGGACGCCGGCAGCGCCGGTGATTGGTCCTGGTGTCCCCCCAAGGCCGCGACCATCGGCCCGCGGGATTTGAAAAACTCAAAAAAAGTCAGCTTCTGGAACGGCTTCGGGGCCGGGGAAGGCCAATGGCAACGGTTCATTTCCCGCCTGGCCGCCCACGGACCGGTCACCCCGCTGGTTCCCGCCAGCATCCTGCAGGTGCTCCGCAGCGAATTGATCCTGGCCGGGCAAACGGCCGCCGATTGCAGCCCGGACACCTACGAGCGCGCCGTCCCCATCCAGTTCTAAAATGCAGCCGCCACGCCACACACCCGCCAGCCTCGCGGGGAAAGTCATTGATGCGCACGGGCACATCGGCATTCATTCCGGTTTCTACGCCGCCGGGGGTTATCCCTATTGCCAGAGCGTCGAGGGACTCTACTATCGCCAGCGCGCCGCCGGGGTGGACGTCAATGTCGTCTTCCCCTTCGGCAGTCATCCATCGGGCGCATTCCCCTACGAGCTCGACAACCGCAGGCTCCTCAAAGAAGTCTACGAATTCTGTCCCGAGTACGCCGAGCGGTTCCTGCCGTTTCTCTGTCTCGATCCCGGCGGGCAGGTGCCCGAGCAGCTCGCAGCCGCCCGCGCGCTGATCCAGGCCCAGGCGGTCTACGGGATCAAAATCAACCCCGTGGACTGCCGCTCGCCCATCCGGCGGCTGGGAACCGGCGCCGGCCGGGCCGTGCTCGAACTGGCGGTCGAGTTCGACCTGCCGCTGGTGATCCATGCGGTGCCCCAGGGTGTTGACGAGTATTCCACCGCCGAGGACATCCTGGACATAGCCGCTGCCGAGCCGCGGGTCCGCTTCTGCCTCGCCCATGCCCTGCTGTTCCATCTCGACCTGCTGGACCAGGCCAACCGCCTCGCCAACGTCTGGGTGGATACCGCCGCCATCAAAATCCAGATGGAACTCACGCAACAACTGATCCGCAACCAAACCCTGCGAGGACGGCGACTCATGGACCTGGACTGGCACGACCCGCGCGCTGGCATCCGCCAACTGGCCGAAGCCTATCCGGACTTGATCATCTGGGGCACCGATTCGCCCGCCTATACTTTCATCACGCGCCGCCAACAGGGAAACGATCAGTGGTTCGATTTCCGCCTCAAGGGCTCCTACGAAGCCGAGGTGGACGCGCTCATGGCCCAGGATACCGCCACCATCCGCCGCCTGGCCAACACCAATCCACTGAACTGGCTGTTCCACGAAAGACGCCGCTGACCGCGCGATGCAGGCGATGCTCGGTCTACCGGACCAGCAACCGCTGGTTGCCTCAAGAAGAGAACATGCCTTCCAGGAGATTCGAGTGTAGGAGTACGGATTTCTTCGCGCATCCTGCGCGCGCTCTCTCCAGTCCCTGCGGAGCGCTGTCGGCGGGATCTGCGATTCAGGGCGGACGATGCTGAACGGCGAGAGCGTTCATCCCCACGTACTCTTACACCTACTCCTACACACCTATCTTTCCATTTGGGATCTGGGAGTGGAAACGAGACCGGAAGGTGCTCTGTTGACACTCAGGCCCCGCCTGCTCGGGCCCATTTTCAGGCAACCCCTCCTCGGCGAAGGCTGGCGGCGGCACGACGCCAGCCTTCGCTAAGGATTGTCCCCTGGCCAATTCGGTCCAGGCTTGCGCGGGCGGTAAACCACGGGCAGTATGAAACCTAAAGGAACGCAGTAATGAACAGGAACAATATCTTTATGTGGGGGGAACAGGAGAACCCGGAATGAAATCGAACATCCTGACGGCCGGCGGCCCCCTGCGCTTCCAGGGCAGCCGCTGGGAATTTGAGCCCGGTTACCTGGAGGTCTGTGCCGGACCCTGGGGGCCAAAGCACGCCTTCGGCGCGGATGTGGTCGGGAGTTGGCTGGCCGCCATTGATTGGCATGCGGATCACGGCCTGAACGTGATGGTCGCCAATATTCCCTATGCGCAGACCGACCCGATCTACCTCGGCTGGGGGTTTCATTACCTGTTGGACTTCGCGGGCTATCCCCATGCGGAGGATTTGTTCTCGGCGGATTTCCGCCAACGGAACATGGAGGCACTCAACCGCATTTTCAGCTACGGCCGGGAGCGGGGCGTACTGATGCTGGTGCATCACTTCAATTATTTCGCGCCCCGGCGCATGGCGGTAGCCCAGGGATGGGTGCCGCGCTATCCCGGCGATGAGGCCGATTGGACGGACGGACCGGCGGAGTTGGTCAGCGTCATGCGACTGCTGACCCATAACTGCTGCTGGAACCATGCGGGGTACCGGGAATTCATGCTGCGCTGCTGGCGGGATACCATGGACTGCCTCCCCGACCTGGGCGGATTCCTGGTCACGCCCGGCGAAGGCAATCACGGGCTCTTCGAGGAACCGGGGCTACCGGTGCCGCCGGGCAAGCAGGCAGCGGGAGATCCGGCCTACCGGGCGCATCTCCCGCACTGGTATCAGAACGACCGGCGCTACGTGGAAACCAGTGCCGATTTCATCCGGACGTTCGATGAGACCATCCGGGCGGCCGGGCGCTTTCCGCTGGTCCGGGCCTGGTCGGTGGAAGGCGCGCCGCACCGGATGCCCGTCGGCCCCACCTACCTGATGAAGCACCAGTTGTTCGACTGCATTGACGCCCCGGGCGACGAGTTGATCGGCCGCTGGCTGAAGCAGGGCCACACCCTGTGGGTCGAGGCCATGTTCATCGGCGAGAACGCCGGTCCCATTCAGTGGGCCGGGTTGCAGCATTTCCAGCGCATCGGCAAGGATATCCGGGGGTCGGGCGTACAGGGGGCCCTGTGCGAGCACAAGCGCGGCCATCTGGATTACCCCTCGCGCACCATCAACTTTGAAGCATTTCATGCGGCGGTGCAGGATCCGGCGCGCCTGGATGATCGCACTGCGTGGGCGGCACGCCTGGCGCCCAGTTTCGGCGCTCAGGCCGACCGCATGCTCGAGGCCATGGAATTGACCGGCCGGGGCGTGCTGCTGATGTCCAAAGTCTGCCACCGCCTGGGCGAAGGCTGGGGCTTCGGGGGGTGGCCGACCCTGACCCCGCCCCTGCAAGGGATCGTGAACCTGGGCCATACCAATGGAACCCCGCCGCCCTGGTGCCGGGGAAACCTGGTGACCCTCAAGGAGTATCTCGACTATCTCGACGTAAACCCCTGGCACGAAAACTGGCAGGATGCCGTGCGGGGCCACCGCGCCTGCCCGCTGGCCGCCCTGGATCATGCGGCGGCCGATGCCGCCCGCGCGGAAGATATTCTGGACGCGGCGCAGCCCAGCGTCGCACCGGAGCATCTGCTCGAGTGGCGGGAACTCCGTTGTTCCGCCGCCCTGAGCCGGCTGCAAGCCGCGGGGCTGGCCGAAATGTGCCGCGTGAAAGTGTTCATGGCCGCCGTCCGCGCCTGCGCGCTGCCGGAAAAACAGGTGGAACTGGCGCGGGCCGCCCTGGCGGCCGTCACCGCCGCCGAACGGGCCCTGGCCGAATTCCGGGAATGGCTGATCCAATACCCGGACACGCATGGACTCGGCGTCGTACTCGCGCGCGCCGCCGGTCAGGCCTACCGAACCACCATCCGCCAGCTCCAGCCCTACCGCCGGGAATTGCAGCGCTTCCTGGATGGCGATGCCTGGACGCTGTCGCGCTACGAGCTGATGTGGCGCGCCATGCTGCTGGACGGACCGGCCAGCCAGCCGCATCTCGCCGGCGACGGTGTGCCGCTGGCCGCCTACCGCACCACTTGGCCCGCCACCCGGGAAACCAATGCGCAGCCGCCCGCTTAATCAGTGGTCGTCGCTTCCCTGACCGGCGCCCACGATCAAGCCGCGATTCCGCTTCTTGACGGGACCGGGCTGACTGCCTATGGATAGAGACTGTGAAAAGATCCCTCAAAAAACCCGGCCCGGGGCCGGCGCGCGGCAGCGTGTCGACCGGAACCGCCCCATGCGCCTGAGAACGTATTTGGCGCAGGAACGGCGCGCGCTGATCGGCGCCGGTATCTTGACCCTGGCCACCGTGGCCTTGAATGTGGCGATCCCATTCATGTTGCGCGTGCTGATTGACGGCTTTCGCGCAGGGGACTTTCCGGCCGGCCGGCTGGCCTGGTGGCTGGTGGGTTTCCTGGGCGCCGCCCTGGTCTCCGGCGGCGCCAGCTATGCCATGCGCGCCCTGCCCCTGCGCCTGGGCCACCGCCTCGAATACCGCCTGCGCCGCGATCTCTTCGACCATCTGACCCGCTTGGATCAGGCCTTCTTCCGCGCCTGGAGCACCGGCGACCTGCTGAGCCGCCTGTCCTCCGACCTGAGCCTGGTCGCCCTCGCCCTCTCGCAGGTGCT
>JAIPIQ010000083.1 GCA_021734645.1 Fidelibacterota bacterium
AAACGGCGGGCCAGGAGCGCGATCAGGATGGTGGCGCCGGCCACCGACAGAAGCGCGGTCAGCCAGGGGGGCCAGCGCCCGGGCAGGCCGCGGGGCGGAAGGAAATCATCCAGGTCGGCGGCGGCGTCCAGTCCCTGGTCGCGAATGACGAAGGTATTCGTGGGCGGCCGAATGGCGCGCGCGGTGCCATCCGGCAGCCGGGCGATGGCGGCGTTGGTGAAGACCGGTTCGGCGCCGGCCTGGAACGAGACGGCTTCGTACTGACGGCGGGATTGGCGGCGGGCGCCGCGCAGGTCGCGCGTGGCGCTCGCTTGCGAGAGCACGCGCCAGCCGGCATTCGTGGCCGGTTCCGGCCATTCGATTTCCCAGTCGGCGGGATGTTCGAGCGTCAACTCGAAATGCACCCGGTCGCCGATGCGGGCTGCCTCCGCGGGCCGGGCGCGCCAGCGCCAGATCACCCGCTCGGGATCGCCGGCCGGACGACAGCCGGTCAGCGCCAGCCCCAGCACGAGCAGCCCCACCCGCGCCAGGCCGTTACAGCCCCTGTAACGCCAAGGCGCGCGCGTTACAGCCGCTGGAACGGCCCCGGGGGTTCCATTACAGCCGCTGGAACGAAAAAACGGCGCCGTTACAGCCGCTGGAACGGGACTCGCCGACCGCGCGGGACCGCGCCCCCGAGCAAACACCGACGGCAGCCGGAGAGCGGCCGGAATCTGTTCCGCCCACTGCCTCCATCTGTTCCATTCGCCGTTTGTTGCCATCATCCTGTTGCCCTTGAAAGAATCGCTGGTATAAGACCACCGCGCGCCGGGTAATGTTCAATCACTCTAGGCGCTGCCGCGCCCGCCGAAAACCCTGAAGCAACCCCGCGCCGCTGCGCGAAAAGTCCCGCCCGAATCTTTAGCGAATGTATACGATAGGCCGTGGTTGCCCCGACACAATCAGTAACGGCGCCGACCGACACCGTAGACGCTTTGAGCCGGGCGGTTCACCGCGGGTTGGGCCCCATGGCCAGGCCCACGGCTTGTTCCAGGTTTGCGGCCACGGGGAACAGTTCGAGGAATCCGGCGATCTGGAAA
Source organism: Fidelibacterota bacterium (assembly GCA_021734645.1). GTDB lineage: Bacteria > Verrucomicrobiota > Kiritimatiellia > JAIPIQ01 > JAIPIQ01 > JAIPIQ01. The sequence continues at coordinate 1,080 of JAIPIQ010000083.1, forward strand.
ATCTCCAGCACGTTGCCTTGGAGGCCACAGAGCACCAGGCGACCGCCGGCCGCGCGGGTCTGCTTGCCGAGGCTGAGAATGCTGCGCAGTCCGGCACTGCTCAGATACTCGACCGTGGCCAGGTCCAGCACCAGGCTCTGGCGGTTGCGTTCGGTCATCTGGCGTCGGCAGTGGGCTTCGAACAATTCCGCCGTGGTGGCATCCACCCGGCCCTGAACCGACACGACCACCGCCGGTCCCGTCACACCATCCTCGAATTTCATGCGCACGCCTCCTTCTATTATTGCGTCAATCCTAGCGCGAATCGGCCGTCCCGGGCAAGCTTATCATACACCCTACGGTCTGATTGAATCTGGAATTCAGGAAAGCAGGAAGATAGGCTACCTGTCTGCGTCCAGCGCGCAAGCTGGCGCCCCGCCCCGAGGGTTCTGCAATCGTCGCTATCAGGTTACTGGGTCGAGAAATCAAGGCCCTTGAGCGACCCCGGTATGCGTTGGTCGCGGCGCGGCTACTGCCGCGCGCCGGCAATCCGCCCGCCGAGACCCGACCACTCCTGCCGCCACGTTCCCGTGACGTTGCCGGCCGCATCCACCCGCGCGCTCCACGCCGCGCCCGACTCGCCGGTCCCGACCAACGCCGCAATCTCGCCGGTATCCGTTACCGTGCCGCGCATCGAGTAATTGAGCCCTTCCGCCGTGTTGTGCGCGGTGCCCGTAATGGTGTCGTTTCCATGGATCGTGGCCCGCCATGTACCGGCGTAGCCCCCGCTGTACGTTCCCGAATAGCTGCCCTGGTGTGGATTGTCGCCCCCGCGATCATCCCCACCGTCCCCTTCACAACCCCCAAGCCCCATCAACAGGACGGCGCCAAGGGCCCCGCGCCCCATCCGTTTCCACTTGCCGTTCATTTGTCTTCGCCTTTCTTAAGTTGGTTCTGATTTGGAAAGCGCGCCACCTTACCACGCTCCCGACCCAAGGCAAGATTTCCGTTCACTGATTACTGATTACTGCATCCCTGCGGGTACAAGCGCAGGGCGGCGGGGAAATCGCGGGCGGCCAGGGCGGCGAGGGCGGCGGCGCGGCGGGTGTGCGGGGTATTGTGGAGCGCGAGCGCCTGGTTGGCCAGTTGGCGGGCGGCGGCGGGATCTTCGCCCAGCAGGCGCCAGGCCTGGGCGGCCAGCAGGGCGGCGCCGCGGCGGGCGGCCAGGCTGCCGCCCAGCTCAGCCGCGCAACGCGGACAGCAGGCGGCGGCCCAATCCGCCGCCGTGAGTTGCCGCGCACAGGCCGGACAGCGCTCCATCACGATTTCCCTTCCGCGAAGTACAGAATGTCTTCGATATTGGCGAGGGCCTGCTCCGCGGCGGCCGGCTGCTCGGCCGCCTCGAACGCGGCGATCGCGGTCTCCAGATCCGCCCGGTCCACTTCATCCAGCGTCGCCAGGATCCGGCGCGCCCGTTCGAGGAGCGCCTGTTCGGCCGCTGGTTCTTCGTCCTCCTCGAACTCGTCCGCCAGATCATCTTCCGGCGGTGCGTCGTCAGCCAGCGGCTGGTTTTCATCGGCGAAAAATGCGGCAATTTTTTCACGGGAGGCCGCCAGGGCGGCTTCGTCCAGCGCTTTGAGGGCGCCTTCGATCACCACGGATTTGCTTTGCCCGCTGCACTGTTCGATGGCGGTCACGGTCAGCAGGCCGTCGAGGTCCAGGGCCATATTGAGCAGGATCGGGCTGTTGACATCGGCGCCTTGATCCAGATCGGTGATGCGGAAATCGCCGATGAATACATTTTCGCGGCAGTCGGGGTTTTCGCCTTGAAAGACGCGGACCTGGACGGCTTCCTGCCCGGGGACCATGGTGAAGAAGACCTGTCCGCGTTGGGCGGGCAGGGGGGTACCGGCTTTGATGACCGACTCGAAGCGGTATGGTCCGTACTCGCCGTTGACTTCCCCCATGCAGCTTACGCCGAAGGTATAGGGGGTGACGTCCACGAGAATGCGGTGGCTTTTGGCGCCGCCGAGGCGGGCGGCCATGACGCCGGCGCCCATGGCAACGGCCAGCTCGGGTTGGACGTCGTGCCGCGGGCGGATGTGCAGTTCTTCTTCCAGGAGATCGGCGATGGCGGGCATGCGCGTCGAACCGCCCACGAGAATGATTTCATCCAGGGCGCCGGCGCCGATGCCGCTTTGGGCCATGACGTGGCGGACCGAGGCCATGGTCTTGTGGAGCAGTTCCTCGCAGAGGGCTTCGAGTTCCGGGCGCGTCACTTCCATGATCAGATCTGTGGTGGCGGCGGTTTCCAGCGGCAGGCTCAGCTCGGCCAGGCGGGCGGCGGCGGTGGCGGATAGTTCCATTTTCAGTTGTTCGCAGGCGAGTTTGAGGCGGTTAACCCCCACAGGGGTCAGGGCGCCGAGCTCCGGGTGGTCCTGGTAGAACTTGTCGAGCAGGTGCGAAAAGAGCAGGTCGTCAATGTCGTCGCCACCCAGATGGTTATCGCCGTGGGAGGCCAGGACCTCGACCACGTCGCCGCTCATTTTGAGGATGGACACGTCAAAGGTGCCGCCGCCCAGGTCATAGACCATGACGTGGCGGGTGCCAGTCACGCCTTCGGCTTCGAAGGCCAGGCCGGCGGCCGTGGGTTCGTTGAGAATCCGGAGCACTTCGAGGCCGGCCAGGGCGCCGGCCTCGCGGGTGGCCTGGCGCTGGGCGTCGTTGAAGTAGGCGGGCACGGTGATGACCGCGCGGGTCACGGAACCGCCCAGTTCGGCTTCCGCCATATTTTTCAGCTTGCGCAGGATCATGGCGGACAGCTCGGGCGGCGTGTAGGTCTGGTCACCCAGAGGAATCTGCTCGGTTTTGCCCATCAGGCGTTTGACGGAGCGCACCGTATGCTCCGGCCGCACGGCGTACTGATTGCGGGCCTCGCGGCCCACCAGCAGGTTGCCCTGCGGATCCAGGCCGATGCAGCTCGGTACGATCCCCGAGCCGTGCTCGGTCACAATGTGGACGCGGCCCTCGCGGACAATCGCCACCTCGCTGTTGGTGGTTCCCAAGTCTATGCCGATAATCATGAGCGTGCTCCGTTCTCCGTTGGTTCCTGTTCTACAATCACTTCCGCGACCCGCAGGATGCCGCGGCTCAAGCCATATCCCTGACGGATGATGGCGCTGACGCAGCCCGGCGCGACCTGCCCCGCGTCACTGACGCCGGCCGCATTCATCCGGGCGGGATCAAAATCGTCGCCGACGGCCGCCACGGGGCGCAGGCCCTGCCGCCGCAGGGCGGCATCCGCCTTGGCGCGGAGGATGGGGCCGGTATCCGGCAGGCTGTCAGCCACCCGGCGCCGCACGCAACGCGGCACGTAGGCCGGCCAGGCGAGCGTAGGGGGGGGGCGTCCGGCGACTTCGTAGAGCGCGTCGGCCAGATCCGCCACTTCCAGCAGCAACGGGCGCGCCGCTTCCTCACGCGTGCGGGCCAGATCTTCGCGGCGGGTATCGAGTTGGCTCAGGGCCGTCGCTTCCGCTTCGAGCCGGGTGCTGACCGTTGCGAGCTGGTCGCGTAGGCCCGTGCCGGTTTCCTCGGCCTGGGCGGCCAGCCGCGCGGAAGTGCGTCCCAGCCCGCGGACCTCCTGGCGTAGGGCGGCCAGCTCATCCAGCAGCGTGGCCAGGTCGGGCGGCGGCGCTGGGTCGGCCGTCGGCAGCTCCTCCGGCGGCATTTCCGGCTGCGCCGCGAGCCAGCGCCGGAAGTCATCCAGGATCTGTTCCTTCCAGTCGGTCAGGGGTTCGGGGTGTGCTCCGGACTTATGTGAAAACCAGGGGATCATGATTTGCTCCGGGTAAGCCAGTGTCGCTGGGCGTTGCGCAGCCAGACCCGCGGGTCCGCGGTCGGTTGGCCGTCCGCGGGCGGCCGCACCAGCTCGGTGAGCCGGGCCGGATCGGGGCAGGCGCCGGTGAGGGCGAAGGTGACGCGGTCCAGCTCCGTGCGGAGGAGTTCATAGGCCTCGCTGATCGCGGCAAATTCCTGCGGGCAGTCTTCCGGCGGGAATTGGCGCAGGCGGCGGTGGTAGGCGGCCTGGACCTCCGCATCGCCGACGTTTTCCCGAATGCCCAAGGTAATATACGGATCCTGCATGGCGGCTTACTCCTTCCGCGCCGCCGCGCAGCGGCGCAGCAGGCGCTCCTTGGCCTGGGGGCTGAGGGTGGGCGCGCTTTCAATCATGGTGGCGATGGTCACCAGTTGCTCGGCGCGCTGGTCCGGGGGCGTCTCCCTGCCAACGCGTTCGATCAGCAGTTCGAACTCCATCGAGGTGACGGGGAAGCTGCGGGACAGGTCCAGTGGGCGCGGGGCCGTCGGCGGGCGGGACCGATTGACGCGTGGCCGCCGGGGCGGCCGTGGGGAATCGTCTTCCATTTCTGATTCAACCAATACTCTCAACAGTTTCTCGATGATCTCCGGCGGCAGGCCGTCCAGCTCCTCCAAATCGTCCAGCTCATCGGGCATCGAGTACGCTTGGCGCGGCGGGGTGGGACGCCAGCGCGGCGGCCAGGCGTGGCGGCCCAGGAAGTGTCGTTCGGCGCCCTGGGGCGTGCGGAGTTTCCGCTGGGTTTTCAACTCGCGTTGGGTGTCTTTGGGTTTGGCGACCTGTTGATAGGCGCTGGTTGGCGGGAGGAACTCGGGGTTGCCTGTGAGCAGCAGTGCCTTGACGGCTTGGTCGGCGGCCAGGTTCCAGGCCGCGTTCAGGCATTTGACCAGGCGCGTTTGTTCCGCCCGCGCGTTCAGCAGGGCGTAGCTGACGGCCCGCGCAATGAGCCCGAGGGCCTGGTCGTCCGGATCCGGCGAATCAAGCAGGCGCAGGATGGGGTCAATCAGGCGGCCGCGCGCCAGGTTGAAGATCGCTGGGTGGTGGTCGGCGACGACCACGCGCATGGCGGACCGCAGAGTTTCGTCGGTTGTTGCGGGGTGTTCCAGGGCCTGAACCAGGGGGCGCCAGAGCGTCTGGTCCTCGATGTCGCGGACCGCGGTGCGGTTATAGGTGGCCAGGGCGCGGTATCCGGCCAGGACGCCATTGGGATCGTCTTGCAACGCGCGCTTGACGGAGGCCGGCAATTGCGTGGCGTTGAAACGCGCGTCTGCTTGCCGGCAGGTATAGAGGACCAGCCAGGGGGAAGCCAGGGCGTCCAGCTCGAGTCCGCGCGCGCGGCGGTCGGCCTTGTTTGGCGCCGCCAGCCAGCGATAAACGGCTACAGCCATGCGTTCGAACAGCGGGCCGTCCGCATAGGCGCCGCCGAGTTGCTCGACGAGTGCGGGCTGTTTCGCTTCGTAGGCTTGTTTGACGGCCAGATAGCGCGCGGTGCGCTCGAGGCGCTCGGCGGTTTTGCGTTCGCCCGGCAGCGCCCGGAGTTGCGCCAGGCGTTCGGGGACCTCCGCAAACCGGCCGCTGGAGGCCAGGCGGCGGATGAGCATCTCGAGCGCTTCAGGGTCGGCAGGAAAGGCTTGGTGAAAAGCCAGGGCGGCCTGCATGGCGTCTTCGGGGTGATCCGCCAGCGCCCAGTCCCAGAGGGGGTAAATGGCCCGCAGGTTCGGCATCCGGCGGGCCGCCTCCGCGCAAGCGATTTGGACCCCTTCCCGCTCGTCGTCGTCCAGGTCGTAGTCGGGATCGTCGTCTTCGTCCTCCTCGTCGTCTTTATGCGCGCGCAACCAGCTGTCCCGCAGCCGTTGGGCGGCAAGTAACAGCCAGAAGGCCCGCTCCGGGTCGCTCCAGCAGTCATGCTCGAGCCCGTCGAAAATTTCATCCGGCGATAAGCCGTCAGCAGAGCTTTCATACGCGCGGAAAAGCACGCGCGTCATATAGATCGCCTTCCATTTTCCGTTTTGCTGGCGCAGCCAGGTTTGCCATTCCCGGCTGTTGCGGATACGGGTTAGTGGCATGCAGGCGGCCAGTACGGACGTGGCCAGGCCGGGGCGGGTCTGTTGTTGGGCTTCGGAAAGCAACTGCTCGAGGGCGGCCTGCAGTGGGTGGGTGCGCGGCTGGCGCATGGCCGCTTGGACTGCCGCGAGCGGGTCGGCCAGTTGGCTTTCTCCCGTGGCCTCCGCGATGGGTTCGAAAAGGGCGGGCGGCGGTTGGCCGTTTGCCAGACAGTCAGCCAGGGCCCGGGCGGGGCAATTCGGCAGCATGCGCTGCCAGGCGGCGGCGGCTCGGTGCGGGTCGCCGGCGCGGCGGGCCAGCAGGACTTCCAGGAAGAGACGCCAGTCCACGAGCAGGTTGTGACGGCCGATGCCGCCCAGCAGGGTGGCGGCCTCTTCGGGGCGCTGGTTGGCGGCGGCCTCCCAAGCCTGCATCACGCGCCGCGCTGACTCGGCCAGCTCCATGGCCGGCGCATCCAGCAAATCCTCCGGCGTGACCAATTCCGCGCGCAACCGCGCGCGCCAGGCCGGGTCCGCCAGCCGGTCTTCCAGCCGGGACACCAGCCCCAGCCGCACCTGAAGACTCAGCGCCCAATGGTCACCCAGCGCCGGGTTCCGGTTGCGCAAAGCCTGAGCCCGGTCCCGCGCCTGCCCCGTATGCCCATTGGCCAGCAATTCCCGCAAATACGCCTCGTAGCCCCGCGCCAGCCAGTCCGCCTGCTCCGCTGCGCCGTAAACCGACCCGACGGCCAGCCGCTCGGCCAAGGTCTGCGCCCGGCGGCCCCGCAGCGCCCCCAACGCCGCAAACAAACCCTCGGGACTCACCCCTTCAGACGAACCCACCGGATCGGCCACCAGCGCAGGCCGCGACTCGTGCCGCCGCTGTTTGTTTTTCTTCTTCTTGCCCATATGCGTTCCAAAAAGTGCTTCCGCCAGGCAGCCGATCTTCCTGCCGGTCCCGGAGCCTGCCGCAAAAATCGCAGCCTACGCCGCCCCCCCCGTTTGTCCAGCGAGAATTCCGCGGCGCTCCCAAAGGGGCGCAATCACGATTCACTGACTCGCCTCGTGATCGGGGTGTCGGGGTGTCGGGGTGTCGGGGTGTCGGGGTGTGGGCGTGAAGACGGCAAAACACTTGCTCGCTTCCCGGTTCCTTGCTGCAATAGATGGCGAGCGCCCACAAACTAAAATCGGGGTCGGCGTCGGGATCGGAATCGGGATCGAACGGACCGAAGTGGAAGTCGGCCTACACCCCGGTTCCTCTTCGCGCTTTTCGTGGCTTCGCGTGAGCCTCATTGCTACAGCAGCGGGACTCCTGCGGGCGGAGGGCAACGAATCTCAACTGCGCCCCTAAGGATTCAGGTCCAGCACCATCCTGTTGACATACGGTATACTCTAGGTATATTGTCGGCACAATGAAATTCGATTTTGATCCAGATAAGAGTCAAGCGAACAAGGCCAAGCATGGCATTGACTTTGTCGAAGCCCAGGTGTTGTGGGATGATCCAGATCGCCTGCAGGTTTCTGCACGTACGCAGGGCGAATCGCGTTTGATGCTCGTCGGACGCATTGGCAACAAACCCTGGTCGGCGATCTTCACGCTGCGGGATGAAACGACACGGATCATCTCTGTCCGGCGATCCCGGAACAAGGAGGTTGAGCAATATGAAGACTGAAGCGTTTGATAAGAAATTTGATGATGGCGAAGATGTATCCAAATACCTGGATTATGCGAATGCGACTCGTCCTGGTCGAGAGCAGAAACGGGTCAACGTCGATTTCCCCGTCTGGATGATTCAGTCCCTTGACCGCGAAGCCAAACGGCTAGGCGTACCAAGGCAGTCGGTTATCAAAGTGTGGATTGCTGATCGTCTCGAGCACGCACAGGCATGATCAAGGATTCGAACAAAGCGTCGCACCCGATCGTCGCTCGTCGCGGCGCAGGGTGAACGTCGGCGTTCGACATGCCCGTTCCGTGAACTCGCGCCCCGTGAAGCGCTGACTGTACCGGCGGCGGGGCGCCGGAGGCCGGGGAGTGGTTCCCGTGTGCATTGGGGCCCCAGAAGTTGTGTCCGCCAATCTTTGTCGTAAGCCTCGTCGTGTTGGTAATGTGGGTGGCGTTGTGAGGAGGACCGTGTATACGGGGCTTTGAAGACTGCCGCACGTTGAGGTATGATGTGAAACAGCAGGTGGCATGGTAACCACTTGCTGTCCGCATGGGAGACGCTCGAAAAGCTCGTTGGGCTCACTGCCCGTTGTCGTGTTCGAGTGCCGACGGAAACCACCTGCCTGGGGCGTAAGACCCCGTATACTTGTATGCTTCATGCAGATCCGTCTGCCCCAACGTGCGGCAGCACCTTGAAAGGATAAAGGAAATGACAGAGACAGCGCAAGAGATAATTCTCATCGGGATGGACGCGCACAGCGAGAAGATCGCCCTGTGCATCACCCGCTGGCGGCACGGTTCGGATCCCGTTGTCGTTAAGCAGATTACGACCACGCTCGCTTCGCTCGAATCCACGTACGCGAAGCAGGCGCCCGCCGGGGCGCTGACGGTGCTGGAGGCGTCCACGAACGCCTTCTCCATCGTCCGCCGCCTCGAGGCCATCGGCCAGCGCGCGGAGGTGCTGGCCTCCGACACGCTCTCGGGCAGAGCCCGCGCGGACCGCATCAACGACCGCATCGACTCGCGTAACCTGGCCTGCGCCTACGCCAGAGGCGGGACGCGGCGCGTCCACGTCCCCTCCGCGCGCCACCTGCAATGGCGTGACCTCTTCTTCGGCTACCGCAACGCCGTGAAGGACTCCGTGCGTTGGTCCAACCGCATTTGGGCCTTCTGCAGCGGGCATGGGCTGAAGCTGCCGCGGCGGTCGTTCCGCAGGAAGATCGCCTCCGTGCGCCAAGACGTGCTCACGCACCGCTGGACGCCGGAGGAGACGTTCCACGTCGAGACGCTCCTGCTCGAATACGAGCACAGTCTGTCGCTTCGTACGCGTTACGAACAGCGCATCGTGCGCATCGTCTCCGAATCCCCCGAGATGACACGGCTGATGCAGTTGCTCGGTGTGCGCTTCATCGTCGCCTTCGCCCTGGTCGCCTTCGTCGAAGACGTCCATCGCTTCGCGGATCCGAAGAAGCTCGTCGGCTACATCGGCCTCAACCCGACCGTCCTGGCCAGCGGCAAGTCCGCAGGGCCGCGCAATCTCAGCCGCTACGGGCGCAGCGACCTTAAGGCGCTGCTGGTGGAGGCGGCGCAGTGCGTCCTGCGCAAGGGCAACGACGATATGGCAAAGTGGGCGCGGCGTAAGATCGCGGCGGGGAAGAACCGCAACGTGCTCGCCTGCGCGCTGGCCCGGAAGCTGACCATGCGCGCCTGGCACATCCTCATGGACCACCCCGTCCCCAACCGGGAGGGGGAGCGCTCCTTCCGCCTCAAGCTCGCCAAACTCGCCTCCGTCGTCGGACGCGAACACCTCGCCGCGCTGGGCTACAAGAAACCCGCCGAGTACGTGGAGGCGGTCTGCGCTCGGATCTACACACCGGAAACTCTGGCGGAGTTGCAAACAGCCGCGCCCGCCAGCGCTTGACCGCGCAGGCGCGGCTATTCACAACTCCCTGCTACGAAAGGACATGGATGACACCGCGAAAAAAGACACTTGACTCACCCACATACTCGGGCTTTGTCGGCGCACTGCCTGAGCGCGGGCGGCAGGGCCGGAAGATCAGGTTGCCCCACGGAGGCACAGAGGACGCGGAGAGGAAACGGAAAAAACAGGTAACCGCAGAAAACGCAGAGATCGCAAAGATACGGTCCCCCTTTTTCATTTCCTCCGTGAGAGATCAGGGGGGCGTCGAACTTAGACGCAAGGCAGTGAAGTGGGACGCATCAGCGTATCCGAGCAAGGGGGGCGATCAAGTGTGCGAGCCAAAGTGTGGGGACGAAGTGGGCTCCCGTGCCCCCCGGCTCGATGAAGTTCACGGCAAAGATTACGATGGAGTTGTTCCGTCGGCGTTTACGAGGCAGTTCACGAAACAGTTCGTGCGCTGCCCACTCTTAATCGCTACTCTTAACCGTCTACACTTAATCGCCACCCTTGCTCGGATACGCTTACGCGAGGGCCTTCCATCGAAACCCAACCGTTGGTTCCCTCAAGAACAGAACATCCCGCCCCCCTCCAGAGATACGAGTGTAGGAGTACGTGTACGAGTACGGATTTCTTCCCTCATCCTGCGCGCCCTTGCGCCAATCCCCGAGAAGCACCGGCGGCCGGATCTGCGATTCAGGGCGGGCGGTGATGAACAGCGAGAGCGTTCATCCCCACGCACTCTTACACCTACTCCTACACACCTATCTTTCCATTCATTCCGCACATTACGCAGTAAATGATCCCCACACAAACCCGAAGGACCTTGGAGGCGCTTCCGAGTTTCTGTGGGGACAATTCTATTTATTTCTTCCGAGAGAGATCAGAGACGCGTCGAACTTCGGTGCGAGGCGGTGAAGCGGATCGCGTAAGCGTATCCGAGCAAGGGGGGCGATCAAGTGTGCGAGCCAAAGTGTGGCGACGAAGTGGGCTCCCGTGCCCCCCGGCTCGATGAAGTTCACGGCAAAGATTACGATGGAGTTATACCGTCGGCGTTTACGAGGCAGTTCACGAAGCAGTTCGTGCGCTGCCCACTCTTAATCGCTACTCTTAACCGTCGACACTTAATCGCCACCCTTGCTCGGATACGCTTACGCGATAGCCTTCCATCGAAACCCATCCG
>JAIPIQ010000084.1 GCA_021734645.1 Fidelibacterota bacterium
TCCAGGCGCCGACAGTCCCAGGCCAGCATCTTCTCCGGGTCGCCGTCGCCCGCCGGATCGTGCCCCAGCTTGATCTTCAGGACGGCGGCGCCCTGTTCGACCTCCGCCAGCGCGGCCGCCGGGGACATGCCGTAGCTGATCAACGGAATCAGCGCCAACTCGCGGTGCCGGCACGAGAGCGCGGGGCGCGCGGCCTCGGGAATCAGATCGTCGAAGGTGCGCCAGCCTTGTTCGGCCGCCACGAGCTGCCAGGCAGCATTATCCAGCGCCACCAGCGCGTTGAGAATAAACGTCAGGCGCAGATCAGGCCGCCCGGTCACCTCCCGGGCATACGCGTCCAGAGCCGGCAGCAACGCGTCCAGCAACGCGGGCGGCGACGCAAAATCGAGCGCCCGGGCGCGCGCCAGCGCCTCCCGCGTAATCGCATACATCCGCCGGTTGCCTTCCTCCTCCGAACAGGACGCAAAAAGCTCCGGATCCGACCAGAGCGTGCTCTGGGTGCCCAGCCCCAGGCCGCCGCAGCCCCCGGCGCCCCGCAGCCAGACCGCCGTCTGCCACAAACCCGTCAGCGAGCCCCCCTTGAACCCCAGCGGCGTCCGCAACGGCTCCCACTCGAAACCACACTCGAATTCCATGATCCGGCTCACAGCACAAGTCGCGCCACCAGGGGACGGGCGCCGGTCATCGTGCTGAGCCTGTCCAGCCGGTCCCACCCCAAGGCGTGCCTCTTTGTTATCTCTTCCCATTGTACCCGGCTTTCTTCAGCATGTTGTGTCAAATTTGAATCCCGGCCATTTCCCGTGACCGCCCCCATACTGCCATGCGTCGCCAATCGCACAAGACTATTCGGAGAATCAATGACTGCTGACAAACGAAAAGGCGAATATTCAAAAGACCATGCGCGACGGTGTGGCCGCTCATCTTTCCGCTTGCCAGTCCCTGTTTCATCCGTTAGGTGTCGCAACCCGACGGTCCATTCGGTTCAAGGGGCCGGAAGCGGAAGGAGCTGGAACGATGCCCGCCAACATACGCTCGATTGATCCCGGACCCGTGCGCCCTTTTAGTTCCCGGATTCAGCCGGCGCCGCGCGACGGCGGCTTCGCCATGGAGGATTTCTGGATCTGGTGTGGCTCAGTGGTGCGGGGCGAAGACCGACGCTATCACATGTTTGCCTCCCGCTGGCCCAAAGCCTACCCATTCTACTCGGGCTACCTCTATTTTTCCGAGATCGTGCGGGCCGTGGCTGATCGCCCGGCAGGACCCTACCAGTTTCAGGAAGTTGTCCTGCCAGCCCGCGGCACGCAGTTCTGGGACGGCCAGATGACCCACAATCCGGTCGTCGTGCGGCAAGGCGACCAGTATCTGCTCTTTCATATCGGCACCACGTTTTCCGGTCCCAAGCCAACCCCGGCCGAGCTGCGACAGGAACCGTCCGGTGGCCGGGCCGCCAACGTGCCGTCCATCGGCCTCGCCACGGCCCGCTCCGTTTTCGGCCCCTGGCAAAGGCGAGACCAGCCCATTCTTACCCCAAGGCCGGATCACTGGGATCATTCCGTGATCACCAACCCGGCCCCTTGCGTCCTCGCAAACGGCCGGATCTTCATGCTGTATCGTTCTTACGGCGCGCAAATCGGCGCCGCCTGCGCCGCCGGACCCGACGTCCCTTTCGTCCGCCTCGGCGAAGCACCTGTCGTGCCCTTCAGCGGCCCCAATCGCATCGAAGACATGTGCGTCTGGCAAACGGGCGACCGATTTGAAATGTTGGCCAAGGACCTGACACCTGATGGCGCTTTGTGCGGCGAAATCCACGCCGGCCTGCATGCCTTTTCCGATGACGGCCTGACGTGGACCCTGGCCAAGCCCGCCAAAGCCTACTCGCGCCAAGTGCTGTGGGCTGATGGCGCCACGACGATCCAAGGCTGCCTGGAACGCCCGCAAATCCTGATCGAGGACGGCCAACCGACGCACCTCTTCGCCGCCACCGGCGACGGCCCCGGCGGCTTCAACCATTGCACCAAAACCTGGAACATGGCGATTCCCCTGCGAGGCGCTTGCAAAACATCTCGTGACATGGGCCTCTTGCCCATGCAGCACGGGCTGGAAGCCCGTGGCACTATCGCGAACCCAGCGTCTTGCAAGCGCCCCCTGCGATAATCAAAGTCGGAATCCGGCCTCAAACCCCGGGTGCACTGACCGTAGCACGCACCGCGTCATCCCTTCCCCCAAAAAAAAATCTCATTTCGGGGTTGACAGTGAGGACAAAATGCTCTAAAGGTCATTCAAACTAATGATTATGCGGAGAATCAATCAATGGGCCCCAGGGCCGACGAAAGGAGTAGACGCTATGCAGACAACAAAGAAACTTGGTTTGGCAATGCGAGGTTATGTGGCGGGCGTTGCGGGGCTCCTGCTGTGCGGGATGGCACTCGGCCCGACCGCACACGGCGACACCATCTATGACGATGATTTCAGCGGTCTCAGCTCGGCGAATCTCGAAGGGACTGCGCCCGATACTCGGCCGGGGAGCGAAACGTGGATCGCCCGGGATTGGAAAGCAGATGGTACGCACACCTGGGCCGCTCAATACACCTATCGAAATGCCTTCTTGCCGTTCATTCCGGAAACAGGAAAGCTGTATCGTCTCGAAACGCAGATGAGTGTGACGGAGACCTACCACGTTTGTTTCGGATTTGTCGGGGATTACACGAATGCGACTCAGAGCGCGACGCAGGGCAAGAGTCGGAATTTTGAAGACTTCGTCGAGGCCTCGGGCTACTGGCGCGCCACCGGGCCCGAGCTTGCCGGCGCGCGCGAATATTTGTATAGCAACGTCGGGGAATCTTCATCCTATGAGGGCCTGAATACGGACGGACCGATCCTGGCGGTTGAATTGGACACCCGCGCCAGCCAATGGGAGTTTGAATTCTTCCTGGATGGCACAAGTGTGCGCACCTACCAGTATGCGGTGGATGAAAACCCGACGATCAAGAACATCGCCTTCGGCTCGATTAATACGACAACGAGCACGGTGGAAGGGACCGCCACGATGGAATACTTCACCCTCACCGTGATCCCCGAGCCGGGCACGCTGGCGATCTTCGGCCTGGGTTCCCTGGCGCTGCTGGCCCTGCGGCGTCGGCGGTCGTAAAACCATAGCGATCTACCAGAACTGCGGGCGGCTCGTCGGCTGGCAATAGCAGTCGGCGATGCATGTACGCAAGCGTCACCGTGAGCACGCGGCGACTGATCGTATTGCCGTTGGGTTAACTGAGGACAAATGATCATGAGCGAAATCCGGAACACGCGCATGGACGGACAACCGAACATACTCTTCATTACAGCGGAGCAATTCAATGCCGACTGCATTGGCACGCTGGGCCGCCCGCAGTTGATTACGCCGAACTTGGATGCGCTTGTCCGGGGGGGCGTCAGTTTCATGCGCAGCTACAGCGTTGCCGCGTCATGCGTGCCCTCGCGCATCAGCGTGCTAACGGGGCAGTATCCGCATACCCACGGGGTGTACAACCGGCCGCAAACCCGGATACCGGATGCCTGCCTGGCCTTGCCTCAATACCTCCAGCGCGAGCGCGGTTACCAAACGGCGTTGCTCGGCAAGAACCACATCGCACAGTGGAATCCGCCGGCGTACCAGAAGATGCCAACCGAGGAGGACAGCAAGGCCTACCGCCGCCAACTCGAACAGCGCGGCGTGTGGGAAGCCGAGGAGGCCAAGAAAAAAGCGCATGTGGCCGAGTTCATGAGTTTCGACTCAAGTATTCCCTATGAGGATTCGGATCCGATCCATTTGGCCAGGCTGGCCATCCAGACCATTGATGACTTCGATTCGGCGGCGCCCTTTTTCCTCTCCATCAACTATCAGCATGCGCACAACCCCTATCGCGTGCCGGTGGACGCGCCCATTCAGTACGATCCTGACCGCCTCGACCTGGAACAGGTGCGCCACCATCGCGCCGAGGATCGTCGTCTCCTGCGACAGCGGCCCGGCTCGACCCGCCTGGGCTGCGAAAATATCTGGAATCTGGAGGCGCAGGGCGAACCGGCCTTCCGCCGCGCATTGGCCCGCTATTACGGCATGGTTTCTTTGGTGGACGACAGCGTCGGCCGCCTGGTGGCGCATCTGGACCAGCGCAAGCTGCTGGCCAACACACTGATTATATTTACGGCTGATCATGGCGACTTTGCCGGGGAATACGGGATGCTGGGCAAAGGCGCCGCCGCGGGCTTTGAAGCGATCATGCGGGTGCCTTTGATCTGTTATTGGAAAGGAACGTTCGGCCCGGAACGCGTGCATTCCCTGGTTGAAAATATCGACCTGTTTCCAACGGTCTGCGACCTGCTCGGACTGGAAGTGCCCCACACGGTGCAGGGCGAAAGCTTCGCGGACGTGCTCCGCTATAGCGCGAGCGGCTGCGACCCTTATCCGCGCGCCAAAGCGCTGGCCTTCCACGAGACGCTCTATTGCAAGACGGTGATCACGCGCGACGCCATTCTTTCCTACGGTTTCGATGGCTGTGAAACTGGTGAGCTATTCGACCTGCGCCATGACCCGGAGGCCTCAATCAACCATTTCGGCGAGCCCCAATACGGCGAACTTGAACGCTCCTTGATGCGGGCTCTGACCCAATGGTGGATTCGCACCGACCAACCCCTGGCCTGGGGCGCGGGCTTGAACCCCCGGAATCCGGAACTGTTTCGCTATGTTCACTGTCATCCCGAACTCTCCGGCAAACCGGTTCCTGATCGCGTGCGGATAAATTAGGATCGTGCGGCAGGCCGACGCAACGCCGCCCCGCTCGGTCCGCGCCGGATTGCGCTCACTGCCGGAGGGCCAGGCGTTGGAAGCGCCCCGGAGGAATCCCCTCTGTGCGCTTGAAAACCTGGGTGAAGTGGTAACGACTGCTATACCCGAGTTGCGCGGCAACCGTGTCGATGGAGGCATGCTCGGCCAACCGGCTGCGGGCCTGGCGCATACGCTCCGCTGTTAACCATTGCTTCGGCGTCTGGCCCGTCTCGGCCTTGAAGCGGTGCGCGAAGGCGGAGGTGCTCATATGGCAAGTCCGGGCGATTTCGGCGACGGACCAGGAACGGGCGAGATCCAGGCGGAGCGCCGCGCAGGCCGTTTCTAGGAAGGGGGAGGGCGCCAACCGGTTCCGCCCCTGGAGCAACTGGGCCACCACGGCGAACAGTTCGAGCAGTCGGCCCGTCACCACCAGATCGAAACCCGGTGAGCGTTCGTAGAGCCGCGCCACGATCTCGCTCAGGTGCTCGAAACAGGCCAGGCCCGGCCGACCCAGCCACGGCTCGCACGGCAGGTCGGGAAGGACCGGGTTCCGCTGGGTCCGCGTCAGCCGGAGGCATATCCAAGACCACGCCACCGCGCCGCAGGCCTTTTCGTGAAAATGCGTATTGGGCGGCATGATGAAGAGTGTCGTCGGCTCGGCCATCATGCTCCGCGCGCCGACCTCCACGCGGCCGCAACCACCCAGTGTGGCCAGGAAGATCCAATCCCCCGCTGTCTGCCGCCGGGCGACATGATTCGCCGATTCCGCGCCGCTGGAGCCGAACAGACGGCGGATTCCCAGCGCCTCGGCCGCTGGGCAGGAGGGCAACTCTCCGGCCATGAACCTCCGCCCCGGCGCGGGCGGAATGATCAGATGATCCCGCATGACGGATTTTCCCGGATTGCAGAAATCTGTACAAATCTTGCAGGGAAGCGCATTTTCATATCTCAGTTGCCAAGTATGCTACCTGAGAATGCTGATATAATGCAACTCACAATCAAGGAAGGTAAGAACTATGCCACTCTACGAATCCCGCCAGCATGCGGAAAACCGCATTGAAGTCGCACCGGAGTGTCGCCAGGCCCTGGTCTGTGGTCCGGAAGCGGTCGTGCGAGCGCTGGTTGACACCATGGCCGAATGCCAGGCCGGCGGCGCACGGCGCCTGGCCTTCGACGGCTGGTACAACATTGATTGGCCCGCCATCACCACCGCGCTCCAGCGCGAAGCGTCTGCCGCGGGCTTGAAGGTCGCCTTCCGGCCGATCTCAGCCGTGTTCCGTTCGCGCGCAGACCTGGCCGCCTATAAGCGCGCCTTCACCGAAACTGATGACCCCGGTTTCGGAGTGGTCAATACAGACGGACAGGTGTCCGACCTGATGAATCCGGAGAAAGTTGCGGCCCTCAAGGCGGAGCTGGCCGAAGTGTCCGGCCCGGAAATGATTGTTGTGTTCGGCGCCGGCGCGGCCGTGCCCGAGCTCCGCGATCACTATGACCTGTGCGTCTATTTTGATAAGACCCGCCAGCCGATTCTCTGGGACCTGTGGGACGGCAAGTTGATTCCCTTCGGCTGGACCGAGCCCAAGCCTGACTATGGCTGGAAGGAATACTACTACTGCGACTACTACCTGCTCGACCGCCAAAAAGAATTTCTGCTGCCGCGCATGGACTACTGGGTTGAGGGCATCGCTTTCGACAGCCTCAAGCTGCTGCCGCGCGCCGCCTACGACGGGATCATGCAGACCCTGCTGCAATACCCGGTCAAGGAAGTCCCGATCTACCAGCCCGGCCCCTGGGGCGCTTACCGCTATAAGGATCTGGGCGGGCAGTTTGATGTGCCGGGGCTCGAATGTAATGCCTGGAACGAGCTGGCCGGGCCCGAGCTGAGCATGCTGGTGGACATCGGGCGCGAACAGATGCTGAATATGCCGACTATGAACCTGATGCAATACGCCAGGCAGTTCCTGGGCCCACACATCGCCGAGACCTACCCCGGCCTGTTTCCCATGGATGTGTGGCTCGACGATGGCTATTTCCCCAAGCCCACCCCGGCCGAGCGGATCAGTATGCCGATCCACAACCACCCTTCGACCGACTATGTGCAGCGCCACTTCAAGGAACCGCTTGGCCGCTACGAAACCTACTACATCGCCGAAGCCTATGAAGGAGCCAATACCTGGATGGGCTACAAGGATGAGGCCGACCTGGAGGAATGGGAGCGGCTTTGCCGCGAATCGAGAAATATCAAGGCCATTCCCAACTGGAAGGAATTCGTCGCCAACTGGGAGACCAACGTCGGCGACCTGTTCCTGATTCCGCCCGGCACCGTCCATGGCCACGGCGGCAACCAGATGGTGCTCGAAATGGACACCTGCCCCAGCGTCGCCGCCACCGAATACTCGTTCTTCACCTACGATTACGCGCGGCCATCCTGGGACGACAAAACCAAGACCATGACCGGGAAGCCGTGCAAGATGCACCTCGAACACAGCTTCGACAATGACAAGTGCGTGCGCGAGGATTACGTCAAGAGTCATCTCCGCGCCACGCCGCGGGTCATTCGCTGGACCAAGGAATACCAATTCGACCGCTACACGTCCGATCCGCGCATGCCCTTCGAGATCGAGCGCTATCACTTCGAGACCCGGGCCGAGGCCGACACCGAGGGCCGGTTCATGCACGTCGTGACGCTGACCGTCGGAAAAGAGGTGACGATCCGTTCCAAACGCGACCCGAAGTTGTGCAACACCCTCCGCAAGTGGCAATCGGCGCTGGTGCCGGCCTGCTTCGGCGAGTATGAATTCGTCAACCCCGACGGCGGCTTTTGTACGGTTGTACAGATGCGCTGGAAGAAGGGCTGAGCGACTCGCCGCTCACGGAGCAAACGACTCGAGCATGAAAACAAACCACACACTGCGCGGAACCCGGGACTTCGGCGGCGCGGATCAACTGCCGACCGCTGAGGTCGGACGGGGTGAACACGGACGCCCGTCATACGCGCTGGAAGGACATGAAGACGAGGTGTACCACGAACTGCGCCTGCCTGTGCGTGGAACCGAACCGGAATATTGCGCCTTGCTCGACCAGTCCTGGACATTCAACCGCGCCATGCGCTGGACGAACGCCGCGAATGGCACGCTGGTGGCGCACGAGATCCCTGGCGATCTGCCGCTCACCGGCGAGCACCGCGTGTCGGACTGGTTCAGCGATCCCGTCAACCGGATCGAGCATGTGGGCACAGCGCTGTGTTTCGCCAAGACAGCCGCCCGACAACGCGAAGCGGTCGTGCTTCCGGGACTGCAAACGAATCTCGCTCAGCACCCGCGGCTGACGGTGGAGGTGACGGAGGCCACCGCCGCCTGGCAGGTGTGCGTGCTGGTGAAGGGACGCAGCGGTCCGCCACTGGTGGCGAGTGCCTGGCGCGATGGCGCGGGCCGGGTCGAACTCGACCTGATCTCCGCCTGGCACGCGAAGGGCTATGCGATTCGCTTCGCCGAACTGCACATTGCCTTGGGCTTGTGGACCGCGACGCCGGAGGCTCAGGCGCGGCTCGCCTTCACCGCCATCCTGCCGGGGCAGGCGGCCATCGTGCCCTGTCTGCCTGTGATCCGCGCCGCCGCCGCGGCCACGCTGCCGGTCAGCGCGGTCGTTTCGGGCGCCCGCCCGGCGCGCTTGACCGCCACGATCAGCACGCGTTCCGTCGAGTTGACTGAATGCGGGGGCGTTTGGACCGGCACGTTCGCGGGACTGCCGCCCGGCGACTACACATGCGAATTCCGCGCGCCGGACAACGCCGCGTTGCGCGCTCGGCAATCCGCGCGGGTAACCGACGGAAACTATTTCTCCTACGACGCCGAGCCGCGCTCACTGGTCCGCGCCGGGCGCATGCTGGGACCGCTCTCGGGTTCATATCAGGGCCTGGTGTACAAGACCGGGGTGAGCACTTCCGGGGAGCGGATGGTGAACGGGCGGGCGGCGCCCTCAGCCGAACCCGAGCGCTGGCACTACTGGGAGGCGCTCACGGAGGCGGAACTCGAGGAGCGCTGCGCCTATCTCGAAACGTGCGGCTGGGACTTGTTGCACCTCTGCCAGGGCTGGGGCTTATGGGAGAAACTCGATGCGGGCGGCCACCTCGCCCCGCACGGCGCTGAACAACTGGCCTTGCTCCTGCGGGTCGCCGGCCGACATGGCCTGGCCCTGCTGCAGGCGCTCTCGCACTATCCGTATGGCAGCACGTTCACGCCGGTGCTGCGACAATACCTCGAAACCGGCTTTCAGGATGGCGACTGGACGAATCCTGACTCGGCGTTCACCTCGCGATTCCATCAGTATCTGCGCGAGTACACTACCATTTTCCGCGACGAAACCGCCCTGTTCGCCCTGTCCACCTCCGGCGAGGGCGACATCGCCGCCGGCCCGGCGCGTGTCAACGATACCTATCGCTACGTCACAAGCCTTGACCCGAACCATATCTTCCTGGCCGAACCGATTCACAGACTGCATCGGCTTCCCCATGAACATCGGGCCCAGTGGGCCGTCCACGGCGGCGCCACGCGTTTTACGATGGGTTGCCGCACAGACATCGCCTGGGAACCGCAACTGGCCGGCAGTCGCATGTACTGGATCGGCGAAGCGCTGCCCCCGGAAATTGATCTGGGGGTGGAATTCAAGTTTCTCGCAATGGGCGATTACTTCATGGGCGAGGGGAGCTGGCCCTGTCCGCAGCGCTACGCGCGGTTCATGGGGCATGACGACACCTGGGCGGCCACTGAACGCTACCGCCGCCGCGTCCGCGACAGCCTCTACCTCGGCCTGGTGCACCGCTGTCCGATTCTGCTGACCTGGGAGGAGCAATTTACCGAGAACGAGCGCGTCGTCCTGCGCGAAGTCCGCGATCTGATTGACTGGTCCCAATCGTTCCAGGAGGCACCGGTGGCAATCCGCGTGGACTCGCCGAACGTCGGGGGTGGGTCATGGGGCTCGGAGGGTCGGGCCGTGCTCGGCCAATACGAGGATTTCTTTTCGGCGCTGCCGCTCATGACCCGCTACCTCACGCCGGAGCAGTCCGCGCCCGCGGGCTTGCCGGTCCTCGACGCGCGCCAGCCCTACAGCGCGCCAGCCCTGCCCGACGAACTCCTGGCCGCCAGCCCCCTACGGGTTTCGCCGGGTTACCGAGCCAGCTACCTGTGGGCGGCGGACCGGCGCACCCTGCTGGCCTATGTCTGCAACCGGACCCATCACGAGTGCCTGCATAAGCGCCGCGATCTATCGGGCAATTGGCACCGCCTGCCGCAGCCCGCCCCCTGCGACCTGACACTGCGCAATCTGCCCGCCGGACTGGAGTGCCGCATCTACTCACTGAACGACAAGGGCTGCGCGCGGAAACTGACGCTGAACGGAAAGACCCATGTCCGCCTCGGTGTTTCAACCGACGATTACCTGCTGTGCGCAACCCCCCCGGGAGATCCCAAATGAGCCCGCTTGACGAACTCACCCGCCCCTGGGAAATCTGGCTCGTCCACCACACGCACGTGGATCTCGGCTACACCGAGCCCCAGGACACCATCCTGCGCAAACACGCCGAGTTCATCGCCCAGGCGCTCGATGATTGCACGGCCACCGACGCCTTACCTCCGGGCGAGCGCTTCGTCTGGACCTGCGAAGTGGCCTGGACCGTCAAAGCCTTCCTGGCCCGCTTTCCCGAGCGGGCGGCGGAGTTCTTCAAACGCGTCCGCGAGGGGCGCATCGAGGTCACGGCGCTCTACCTGCAACTGACCGACCTGTTCACGCAAACGCTATTGGAGGAGACCACCGACTACGCGCTCGAACTCGGCCGACGGCATGACTTCGAGGTGGTAACGGCGATGAACGACGATGTCAACGGCTGGTCCTGGGGCCTGCCGGATCTGCTCTCGAAGCGTGGCGTCCGCTATCTGGACACGGCGATCAACGAAACCCGTGCGCTCGGCGTTCGCCCGCGCCCGGCCCTGTTTCGCTGGGTTGGCCCCGGGGGCGGCAACGTGCTGTTCTGGCATTCCAACGGCTATCTGACCGGCAATGGCTTGGCATTGACGGGTGCAGGCGCGGACCAACGCGTCGCCGGATTCCTCAAGGGTCTGGAGGATGGCGCCTATCCCCATCACACCATCGGCGTTCGCATCCACGGCGAGAACCACGACAACGCGCCGCCGGGAAGATGGATTTGCAACGTCGTGCGCAACTGGAATGCGGTCCATCCTGAGGGGCCGCGCCTGCGCCTGGTCACGTCCCGGCAGTGGTTCGCGCATGCGGCGGCGAACTGGCCGGCGGATTTCATCGAGCACCGCGCCGCCTGGCCCGACTGGTGGGCCGACGGCAACGGCAGCGCCGCCGCGGAAACCGCGCTGGTGCGCCAGGCCCAAGCCGATCTGGGCACGCTGAAGTCCCTGGCCGAGGCGACCGGGGTCGAGCCGCCACAGGATCGGCTCGAGCGAGCGCGTGAAGCCGCCGCCTTTTTCTGCGAGCATACCTGGGGCGCCTGGTGCAGCACCGATGCGCCAGACTGCCTCACCAGCAAGGCGCAGTGGAACACCAAGGCGGGATTCGCCTACACCGCCGCCGTCGAGACGGCCAGCCTGGTGCAGGAGATCCTTTCCACCGAAGCCGACCGGCGCGGCGAGGGAACCCCCGGCCTGCTGGTTTTCAATCCAAGCGCGCAACCCCGTAGCGACGTGGTCGAACTAACGGTTGCCGACGCCGATCTGGGCCTGCCAAGCGCCATGCGGATCTGGACGCCGGTGCGGACCGAGATAGGTTCCGCCTTCCACCTGATAGACGAAGCGAC
>JAIPIQ010000085.1 GCA_021734645.1 Fidelibacterota bacterium
TAGTCAAGGATTTTCAAGGGCGTATTGACCCCGGCCCCGCGCGGCGACAGCAGCACATCAGCCGCGGCCAGGTAGTCAGGCAGTTCGTCGGGCGGCACGGGACCGACGAAATGGACGCTCGCCGCCAATCCCTGGGCGGCCAGGGTCGCGCGTCGCGCGGCGATTTCCGGCGGTGAGCCGCCGATGATCAGGGCGCGGGCGGTCGGGAACTGGCGGACAATTTCGGGCCAGGCGGCAAAGAGCAGATCGAGCCCCTGGTAGGCGGCAAAGGAGCCGGCATACGCCGCCAGCCGCTGGCCGGGATCCGGGCAGAATCGTTCGCGCAAGGCGGCGACGCGCTCGGGCGCCGGTTCCGCGCGACTTGAAGGCACGTCGAAAATGGTATGGACGGGGGCGGCGGGCGCGAGGCGCTGGACCTGCCGGGCCAAGCCGGGACCGGTGGCGATCACCAGGTCGGCGGTGCGGGCCATGTGGGCTTCGAGGCGGGCATAGCCATGGAGCGCCAGATTCTTGAACGCGCCGCCGCGATGGGACACCGGGTCGGAGTGCTTTTCGTATATGGCGCGGGCGCCATGCCGCCGCGCGAGGCGGACGGCCAGCCAACCGGCCTCTTCGATGCCATGAAATACCGCGTAGGGCTGCCGGGTGGCCAGGCGGACAGCCAGGCGGGCAAGCAACACATCGTAGACCAGTTTCCAGGCCGAGGGTCCGATGGGGATGCTGGCCCGGCGGAACAGATTGGGCGGGCGATGAACGCTGACGCCGGGCGGCAGATCCGGCGTCTGGCCAAAGGGCAGCGCCAGCAGGTCCACGGTCAGTCCCAGCTCCGCCAGCGCATGCACGGTGCCGTTCACACGCAGGGGCGAACCGCGCCATTCCAGAAACGGCTGCGGGGTCAAGACCATCACGCGGGGTGGCGCGCTCATGCCGACGGCCTCCCGGCGGCAGGCGGCGCAGGCCGCCGCGCATGGGTTGTCCAGCGGCGCGCGGCCGTCAGGATGCCGTTGCGGTGGCCCACCGACCGCCAGCTCAGGGCTGGATTGGCCAAATGGGCGCGCAGGGACGCGGCGGGGGCCTCCACATCCAGCTCAATATCCCCCAGAGCGGCATAGCAGCCGCTCTGGTTCTCCTCGCCGGCCCCGGGCAACGGACCGCTGCCGGCCAGCACCGCCAGGCCCTGCCGCTGGCCGAAAAGCAACCCCGGCGGCTTGGGCAGGCCCCGCGGGCGAAGGGCGCTATCCCCCAGGGCCAGTCCGCCGGGCGCCGCGCCGCGCAACGCCGCCCGCAGCATGCGCCCCCGCTTCCCCAGCCACTTGCCCGGCGCCCAGGGCACAACCGGAAACCCGGCCGCAACCCGGATCGCCTCCAAGGTTCCCTCAAAGGACTGGCCATTCGCAATCAAATCGCAAACCCCTATCGCCAGGACTTCGAGGCGCTCGACCGTCACAATCTGCCGCCCGGCCACGACCAGCAGCCGCTGCGCCCCGGGGCCGGCCAGGCGCAAGCTCTCGGGCTCGTCGTCGGCACTCATCCCCCAGCCCGGCGGGAGGGCGCACCGCCCGCTCCGCCAGGCCCGGAAATACTCCTGTCCAGCCCCGTCGGCCAGAACCACCGCCAATACCGCGGCCGGCGCCGGCGCCCAGCGCGCCAGATTCGCGTGTGTGGCTCGCACCCACTGCCCCAGATCATAGGTCGGATAACAATGACTATGGATATCAATGATCAGCATGGCCCCGCCATCTGGTCTGCCGCTTTCATAAATCAGGTCGCGGCGAACGGTCCGCGTTGGCGTCCGGCGACGCGGACTGACTCCTTATAGGCAGCGTTTGCATCGCCCGCGTCCGCTCGACGGGCTCCCGCAAGCGCTCCTCTTCGGCTGCCTTGGCCGCCTGTGTCAAGCGCTCGCGCTCGGCCGCCACTTCCGCCGCAATCCGCCGCTGAGCGGATTCAATCTCCGCCCGATTGGCCCGGTACCAACGCTGCCAGGCCCGCCGATCCTCGCCGAAATCCTGGCCCGTCAACCGGCGCAAGGCTTCGGCATGCGCCGCCCGTACTGCCGCCTCGCGATCCTTCAAGCCATTGATTAAAGGTTCCCAGGCCCGCTCATCACCCCGGCGGCCCAAAGCCTGCGCCGCCTCAACCCGGATCTCCGTGAAAGGATCCTTCAACGCCCCCACCAGGGTCTCGATCTCCATCCGGGTCGCCACCTGGCCCAGGGCCTTGACCGCCGCCAGCCGCACCAGCCAAATCTTGTCTAGGGCGCCGACCGCCAGCAGCGGGGCAAATCCTGGATCCCCCCGCGCCGCCATGCCCTGGGCCGCGTGGATGCGGTCAATGGAAGACGGCGCGTGCCAGCGCCCGAGCAACGCCACCACCTCGGGATCCGGGGGGGGCGGCGCATCCGCCACGTTCTCCGCCCAAGCCCAACGCGCGAGACACAGCACCCCAAACCAGACGGCGCAGCGCGCCCACGACCACTTTTTGTACCGATGCTTCATCATGCGTGCATCATCAGCCCTGGCGGCCCCTGGCGCAAGCTGTTTCCCAACGATCGGACCGACTGATTTCTGAACACCCCCCTCCGCGCCCTCCCCCGATGGAGCCCATGTTCAAATTCTGCTAGCGGGATCGGCGGAAATCCGCTATAGGATGCCCGGAACACGAAACCGGTCTTACGAAGGAGAGATGCGTCATGCCCAAACTGCCAGGAATTGAGAAAGTGCTGATTATCGGCTCGGGGCCCATTGTGATTGGCCAGGCCTGTGAATTCGACTATTCCGGGACGCAAGCCTGCAAGGCCCTGCGGGCTGCCGGATACAAGATTGTGCTGGTGAATTCGAATCCGGCGACGATCATGACCGATCCGGGCATGGCGGATGCCACGTATATCGAGCCGTTGAACGTCACCCGGCTCGAGCAGATCATTGCCACCGAGCGGCCGGACGCCCTGCTGCCGAATCTGGGCGGGCAGACCGGCCTGAACCTGTCGGCGGCGTTGCAACGCGCGGGGGTTTTCGAGCGCTACGGGGTGCGGGTGATCGGCGTGAATCCCGAAGCCATCGAGCGGGGCGAGGATCGCCAGGCCTTCAAGGACATCATGACCCGGCTGGATATTGACATGCCGCGGAGCACCACGGCCACGACGGTGGCCGAATGCGAAACCATTGCCGAAGAGCTGGGCTATCCGGTGGTGGTTCGTCCAGCCTATACCATGGGCGGCACCGGCGGCGGCCTGGTCTACAACCGCGAGGAACTACTGCTGATCGCCGAACGCGGCCTGGCGGCCAGCCTGGTCGGCCAGGTGTTGATCGAAGAATCCGTACTGGGCTGGGAAGAGCTGGAGCTTGAAGTCGTCCGGGACGCGGAGAACCGGCTGATCACCGTCTGTTTCATTGAGAATGTCGACCCCATGGGCGTCCATACGGGCGATTCATTCTGTACCGCCCCCATGCTCACCATTGCCCCGGCCCTGCAGCGGCGCCTGCAAGACTGGGCCTACAAGATCGTTTCCGCCATCGAGGTGATTGGCGGCACCAACGTGCAGTTCGCGCACGATCCGGTCACGGACCGGGTGGTGATCATCGAGATCAATCCGCGGACCTCGCGCTCCTCGGCGCTGGCGTCGAAGGCTACGGGCCTGCCGATTGCCCGGGTGTCGGCCCAGTTGGCCGGCGGCCTGACCCTGGCCGACCTGCCCTACTGGCGCGCGGGCACCCTCGACCACTATGAGCCCTCCGGCGACTATGTGGTCGTCAAATTCGCGCGCTGGGCGTTCGAAAAGTTCAAGGGCGTCCGGGACGCCCTCGGCACGCAGATGCGGGCGGTGGGCGAAGTCATGAGCATTGGCCAGCATTACAAGGAGGCCTTCCAGAAGGCCATGCGCAGCCTCGAGAACGGGCGGGCGGGGCTCGGGGACGCCAAGGCCCTGCGGGCCTTGCCGCTGGGCGAGATTCTGCTGCGCCTGGGCACCCCGTGCAGCGGGACCCACTACCTGCTGTACCAGGCCCTGCTCAAGGGCGCGGACGTGGCGCAATTGCATGAGATCACCCACATCAAGCTCTGGTTTCTCGAGCAAATGCGCGAATTGGCGGAACTCGAACAAGCCTTGATCCCGCACCGGGGCGGCTTGCCGCCGGATGACCTGCTGCGCCGCGCCAAGCTCGATGGCTTTTCCGACCGCTACCTGGCCCGCCTGCTGGACGTCACCGAAGCCAGCCTGCGCGACCGCCGCCGGACCCTGGGCATCCGCCACGGCTGGCGGCGCATTCCCGTCAGCGGCGTCGAAAACGCGGCCTACTACTACTCGACCTACAATGCGCCCGATGAAGTCCCGGTCAGTGACCGGCGCAAGATCATGATCCTGGGCGGCGGCCCCAACCGCATCGGCCAGGGCATTGAATTCGACTACTGTTGCGTCCACGCAGCCCTCGCCCTGCGCGAAATGGGTTTCGAGACCATCATGGTCAACTGCAATCCCGAAACCGTTTCGACCGATTTTGACACGTCCGACAAGCTGTATTTCGAGCCCCTGACGGTCGAGGACGTGCTGGCCATCTACGAGAAGGAAAAGCCCGAAGGCGTCATCGTGCAGTTTGGCGGCCAGACGCCGCTGAACATCGCCGCCGAGCTGGAAGCCGCCGGCGTCAAGATTCTGGGCACCAGCGTCGCCAGTATCGCCCTGGCCGAAGACCGCGACCTGTTCCGCCAGGCCATGGAGCGCCTGGGCCTGAAGATGCCCGAGGCCGGCATGGCCGCGGATCTGGACCAGGCCATCGCGATCGCCGACCGCCTCGGCTACCCGGTCATGGTCCGCCCCTCCTACGTGCTCGGCGGCCGCGGCATGGAAATCGTGCACAATGCCGGACAGTTGCGTGAGTACGTCGCCCGGGCCGTGGAAGTCACGCCCGAGCACCCGATCCTGATCGACCGCTTTCTGCAGGACGCCCTCGAGTGTGAGGCCGACGCCCTGGCCGACGGCGACCAGGTCTGCGTGCCGGTGATCATGGAGCACATCGAGCAGGCCGGCGTACATTCCGGCGATTCGGCCTGCGTCATTCCGCCGGTGAATATCGCGCCGGAACATCTCGAGGCCATCAGCGCGGCCACCGCCCGCATCGCCCGGGAATTCAAGGTCGTCGGACTGCTCAACGTGCAATATGCCATCGAGAAGGACCAGATTTACGTGCTCGAAGCCAATCCCCGCGCTTCCCGCACCGTCCCCATCGTGTCCAAGATGTGCGGCTTGTCCCTCGCCCGCCTTGCCACCCAGGTCATGGTGGGCCAAACCCCGCCCGAATTGTCTGCCCCCCCGCCCACCATCCCGTACTACGGCGTCAAGGAAGCCGTCCTGCCCTTCCGCATGTTCCCGGAAGTGGACCCGGTCCTCGGCCCCGAAATGCGCTCGACCGGCGAGGTCATGGGGCTGGCCGATTCCTTCGGCGTGGCCTACTTCAAGGCCCAGGAAGCGGCCACCCCGCCCCTGCCCCTCGAAGGCGCCGTCCTGTTCAGCCTGGCCGAAAAGACCCCTCAGGCCCTGACCATCGCCCGCGAATTCGTGCGCCTGGGGTTCAAGCTCCTGGCCACGGACGGCACCCAGGCCTTCCTCGAAGGCGCCGGCATCCCCGCCCAAGCCATCAACAAGGTCCATCAGGGCCGCCCCAACATCACCGATGCCATCATGAACCGGGAATTGCAACTGGTGGTCAACACCCCCATCGGCGCCCGCGGCCAGCATGACGACTCCTACATCCGCAAGACCGCCATCCGCTGCGCCGTGCCCTATATCACCACCCTGGCCGCCGCCGCCGCCGCCGTCAAGGGCATCGCCGCCGTCCACCAGGGCCGCGGCGGCGTCTGCTCCCTGCAAACCTACCACCAGCGCCTGCCACACGCCTGACCGCTCACCCGCTTCATGGCGCGCCTGTTATCCGGGCTTCCGTGAACTAGGGGAGCGTGTTTTCATAGCGCCACGGCACCTGATCCCGATAACCAAGCCGTCCGTGTGTGGTCGGTCGCAGCCCGGTCATGATGGAGGCGCGCGCCGCGATGCACGATGGACAAGGACTGTAAGCAGAGATGAACACGGTGCCATTACGGGCCATACAATCCAGATTCGGCGTCCGGACCACCGGGTGTCCCAGTGCCCCAAGGCAATCCCCCCGCATCTGATCGGTCAGCACAAATACAATGTTAGGCCTGGGGTCCGCTTTCATTTGTGACTACCCATTCTCCATTTTTTTCGAAGTTTGGGCCGGGCGGGATGAGGTGTCAACAACTCAAAGGCCAGGAACCCCTTCATTCTGAATTGGACGTTCGATGTTCCAATGTTGGACGTTCTCCTCCGTGAATCTTCCTGTCCCGCGCCCACCGCGGCGCAGCGGCACGAATCCGGGTTGACAGGGCAAGCCCCCTGCCGTACGGAGTGGATACCAAACGGAGTTGCGTCGTGGTGAAGATGGACACAAATGATTTGCGCCGGGTGATCCGGGCTGAACTGGATGCGCGTCGGCTTTCGCCGGGCGCAGGCGATTACGCATATCAGCGTGATTGCAATGAATACCCGTTTTATGGCGTGACCGGCGCGGCCAATCTCTATGCCGAACTCGGGTTTGATTTCGGGGGCTATGAGGAACGCAGGGCCTGGTGCGCGCGGATCAATGCGTTTCAGGGGCCAGACGGCACGTACGACTGTGTATCCGGGCCGGAACATGCGGCGGCCATGGCCATTCTGGCGCTGAATATCCTGGGCGGGCAACCCGCCCGCGCGGTCCGGCGCCTGGCGCCCCTGGAGCCGTCGGCGCTCGACGCCTGGCTCAACGGATTGGATTGGGCACGGAGCACGCACAAGGCCTTCTGGGGCGCCGTCAGTCCCATCCTGGCCAGCGGGTTTGGGGACGCACGCTGGGTCGCGACCCTGCGACGCAATGTGGAGTCGCGCATCAACCCCGAGCACCCCTTGCGGCTGTGGTCCGCAGCTGATGACGATCCGCCCTGGCGGGTAATCAGTTGCCTCTATCACGTGCTCGCCGGCTATGACGCGGCCTTCATCCCCTATCCGCTGCCAACCTTGCTCTGGGATCGCCTGCGCAGCTTGAACTACGAGCAAACCCGCGGCGCGCTCCACCGCACCTTCTGCACGGATTTCGACTACGCCTGGATGCTGGACCGCCTCAGCCACCAACTCCCGGAACGGTTTGCCGAAGCGCACCGCCGCTGCCAGATCCTGTTCGACGGCATGCTCGCCGAGTGGCACGACGATCGCGAACGGATGTTGCGCGCCACAACCCACGATTTGTACTGTCAATGCATCGGGTGGGCCCTGTTCCAGCGGTTGCTCCCCGAACGCTTCACGGGCCCGGCACTGCAAGACACGCTCAATGCCCCCTGGCTTTACCGGCTGCCCGGTCCCGCCTGGGTGAGCTAGGACCAGAATGAATAGGCCGGTGACGGTCGCCGGTGACGGAAAGGAGCACAGCGTGGAGTCGGTTTCATCCAAAGATCGTGAGATATTGAGGCGCCGGGCGCAGCTTCAGCGCGACTACGCGAATTCGCGGGAGAACGAGCTGATTCTGAAGAAGTGGCGGGCACAGGCGGCCGGGCGGCGCGAAGCGCCGCCCGTCCGGCTGCTTTTCTCGAATTTCCGCCACGAGGTCATCACCCCGCGCCTCCAATGCGCGGGCGAGACGGCCCGCCAGATCGAGGCCGGCCTTCTGGGCACATTGGTGGGGCGCGAGCTGTTTGACGATGATACACCCATCCCGCCGACTTGCGACATGGCGTGGTATATCCATATCCAGCCCTTCGGCCTCCAGCCCGCGCTAACGCGCGCTGAGGGGCCCAATGCGCAGGGATTTCACATTGATCCGGTCATCAGCGACCTGGACACTGAGATCGAGAAGCTGCGCGGCGGAACGTTCGGCGTTGACCGGGAACGAACCGCTCGGCGGCGCGAGCTGCTGGAAGACGTCCTCGGGGATATTCTGCCGGTGCGCATGGTGATGAGCAGCCTGCCGGGGGGCCTCACCAACCCGCTCGTCCGCCTGATGGGCATGGAGGCCTATTACCTGGCTCTGTTCGACTGCCCGGCGGCCGTGCATGAGGCCATGGACATGGCGACCACGGTCTACGAACAGTATTACGACTTCCTGGAGAAGGAGGCGTTGCTGTTGCCGACCAACGGACTCAGTCCGCTGGCCCAGGAATCCTTCGCCTTCACCGATGAATTGCCGACCGAGGCGGTGACGAGCACAACAGCGTGCTGGGGCTTCCTCGAGTCGCAGGAAACCACGGCGGTCTCCGCGGACGCCTTCGGCGAGTTCGTCTTCCCGTATCAGCAGCGCCTGGTCAACCGCTTCGGCTTGCTCTCCTACGGATGTTGCGAGCGCGTGGACGCCATCTGGCCTGACTATCTGTCCACCTGGCCCAAACTACGCAAGTTATCTGTCGCGCCCTTCAATAATGAACCCCGCATTGGCGAGTTCCTGCGCGGCAGCCGCGTCGTCTACTACAGCAAACCACGCGCGGAATTCGTGACCTGTGATGGCCCGCTCAATGATCAGGCCATCCTGGCGTACTTCAAAGGCGTCTGCCAGGCGGCAAGTGGTTGCCTCTTCGAGATTGCGCAACGAGAAGCCGGAACCATCTTCGGCGATTACGACCGGGGACGGCGCTACGTGCGCTTGGTCAAGCAAGCCGTCGACGCCTACTGGCGCCCATGACCCCGCCGCTCACGACTGACGGCTCATTGATCGCCGCGGAAAAACCGTGCGCGATTCCCGACCTGGCGCTGCCCCGCACCTGGAAAATCCTGGTGCTGGCGCCGCATCCCGATGACTTCGACGCGATCGGCGTCACGCTGAAGCATTTGGCGCGCAACGGCCACGCCATTGCCCTGGGTGTCGTCCGCACCGGCAGCGGCGTGGAAGACGCGTACCGCCCCGGACTCACCCTGGCGGACAAGGCCGACCTCCGGGAACAGGAACAACGGCGCAGCCTGCAGTTCTTCGGCCTGCCCCCGGAGGCGTTGACCGTCCTGCGGCTGACGAATGACGCCGACGACCAACCCATTGACTGCCCCGAGAACGGCGCCTTGATCGCGGCGTTCGTCCGGGCACAGACCCCGGAGATCGTCTGCCTGCCCCATGGCAACGATACCAACAACGGGCACCGAGTGATGTACGCGCTGCTCAAACAGGCGGCGCGCGGCTCAGGGCATCCTTTGGCGCTGCTCCTGATCCGGGATCCAAAGACCATTGAGATGCGAACCGATGTATACATGCCGTTTGACCAGGCGGACGCCGAATGGAAGTCCCGGCTGCTGCGCTGCCATGACTCCCAGCACCACCGGAATCTGCGCACCCGGAATCACGGCTTCGATGACCGCATTCTGACCCTCAACCGGGAGATCGCCCGCGGACTGTCGCTGGCACACGAGTATGCGGAAGCGTTTGAACTCGAGTGCGACAACGTGCCGCGAACTGGAAACGGCTCACTGATAACGGCTTTCCGCCCCCAAAGCCCAGAAGGGCCAAGCACTTGACGCGGACCGGCTGACAGGCTATGGTCAAGAAGCTATTCAAGCATAGGAGCTGTTGATTATGGCGGATAAAGTGGTCAAGGTCCTGGGTCGCCAGGATGATTCGAACCGAATGGAAGTAACGGCGCGGGAGCATGTCTTCGTGATTGACCAGCCGCCCGCGGCGGGCGGCCAGGATGCGGGGCCGACGCCACTCGAATACCTGCTGGGTTCGTTGGCCGGGTGCATGGGCGCCATCGGCCACATCGTGGCCCTGCAGCGCAAACTGCCCGTGCGCGGCATGCAGGTTGAAGTCGAGGGCACGCTGGATTTGGACGGTCTGCTGGGGCGCCCGACGGAAAGCCGGGTGGGGTTCAAGCAGTTCCTGATCAAGGTCCAGGTGGATGCGGATCTGAGCCTCGAGGAGAAGCGGGCCTTCATCGCCGAGGTGGAGCGCCGCTGTCCCGTCTCCGAGAATTTAGGTCATACCACGCCGATTGAATTCCAAGTCAGTTGAAGCGCGCGCGGCCCGCGACGGTCAAGGGCCGCCCGCCAGGAGACGCCTGATGAAAATGAAACGCCGTTTGGTCCGCCGGGCCTTTACCTTGGTCGAGTTGTTGGTGGTCATCGCCATTATCGGGATCTTGATTGGCCTGCTCATGCCGGCCCTCTCGGGCGTCATGGCCACCAGCCGCCTCAACGAATGCCAGTCGAATCTGCGCGAGCTGGCGCGCATGACCGTGGCCTGGAGCGACGACCACAACGAGCGCCTCCTGCCCTTCGGCAACACGACCAACAACTGGGACTGGACCCTGGCCCGCGAGGCGGCCGGCTATACGAAGACGCCGGATACCTATGTGGGGGATGATCCCCCCGGCGTCTTCTACTGTGGCGAATCCGATGTGCTCGTCAGCCTGGCGCGCCTCTGCGGCTTCGGCATGAACGACTACGTGAAGACCAACGCCACCCCCTCTTATCGCCGCCTGTCGGATATCCGTGCCCATAGCTCGGTGGTCATCTTCGGCGACAGCAAGCTGACCGCCCTCGGCCCCGCCTCGTTTGACCCCCGCCATCGGGGCAAGGTCAATTTCGCCTATTTCGACGGCCACGCGGAGACGCTCAAATCCAACGAAGTCCGCACCGTGGTCAGCACCTTCCCCTGGCGCGACCCGAATTGAGCGGGCGCCATGGGCGCGGGGGCATCCAAGGCAGCCGCCGCAGCCGCGCCCGCGGCGCCGCTGCTGGATGAGACCCTGGCCGCCGATCCCGGCGCGGGAACGCAGGCCCCGGCGGATGCGCCCTTTCTCCGGCCCATGCTGGCCGGAATCCCGCGGCATATTCCGGTGCGACTGGGCGCCTATGAACTCGAAGGGCTGATTGGCGAAGGGGCCATGGGCCTCGTTTTCCGCGCCCGCCAGGAGGGACTGCGCCGGGTTGTCGCCCTGAAAATCATGCGCGACGGCCCCCGCATGGGCGCCAACGCGCGGCGGCGGTTCCTGCGCGAGGCCCGCGCCATGGCCCGCCTGCACCACCCCAATATCGTGGCCGTACACGAAGTGGGCGAATTCGACGCGCAGCCGTTCTTCACCATGGATTGGGTGGACGGCGTACCCCTGGATCATTTCGTGATCCGGCTCAATCTCGCTGATCCGGTCATCATCGCCGACCTGGGCGCGCAAATCGCGGAGGCCGTCGCCTATGCCCATGGCCAGGGCATTATTCACCGGGATCTCAAACCGGCCAACATCATGATGGACGCCCAGGGCCGCCCGCTGCTGACGGATTTCGGCCTGGCCAAGGAACTGGACAGTGAATCGCTGGTATCCGTCAGCGGCGATATCATGGGCACCCCCGCATTTATGGCCCCGGAGCAGGCCGCCGGCCATATTGGCGCGACGGACGCCCGCTGCGATGTCTCCGCCCTGGGCGCCCTGTTGTACTGGCTGCTTTCCCGGCGTAAACCCTTCGAGGCCAAAACCCTCGTGGAGACCTTGGCCAAGGTGGTGCATGAAGATCCCCCCCCCCTGATGCGTCTCCATCCCGGCCTCCCCCACG
>JAIPIQ010000086.1 GCA_021734645.1 Fidelibacterota bacterium
TGCCGGCCGGCGCGGCGAAGGCATAGTACGAGATGCCTTCGTAGCTCCAGGCGTGGGAGAGGTTGGCAATGATGTGGTCGCGCTCGGCCTGATTGCGGGTATAGAAATGCGAACCGGAAACCGGCGAATAGAACCGGTAAACCGGCACGGTATTGGCGGCCTGGGTGGCGTAGGCGTACCAGGAGATGCCTTCGTAGTTCCAGGCATGGGAGAGGTTGGCGATAATGTGGTCCTTCTCGGCCTCGTTGCGGGTGTAGAAATGCGAACCGGAGAGCGGCGAATAAAACCGGTAGATGGGGGTGGTATTGGCGGCCTGGGTGGCAAAGGCGTGCCAGGCGGTGCCCTCGTAGTTCCAGGCGTGGGAGAGGTTGGCGATGAGGTGGTCGCGCTCGGCCTGATTGCGGGTGTAGAAATGCGAGCCGGAGACTGGCGAGTAGAATCGGAAGATGGGACTGGTCAGCCCAATGGTATACGTGGCCCAATAGCTTGCGCCGGGCACAGTGGTCGTGCTGAAGACCCGCGCCTTGATGGTCCGGGTTGCCGAAACGTGAATCGGACTACTGTACCGTGGGGAGCCATAGTTCACATCACTACCATCGGTTGTGTAGCGGATTGTGAAATTGGGCGTGGTGGTGGACAGAAACACGCTCTGGCTGCCGGCATACGTTCCACCCGGCGGATTGAAGGTAACCGGCTGCGGCGTGGCATTGGCATAGGTAGCCCCGACGCGGCAGTCGTTAAAGGCTTGCGGTCCTTGCAGGCCAATCCACTGCAATCCCGCCGCAATGGGACCCGGGGGGCGAAGCTCTTCGTCGTTGGTGGGGCCGGCGGACTGCAACCAGCCGCCCATTGAACCCGCGAGCAAATCCGGGCCCACATGCAAATTTGCATTGCCAGTACCTCCCCACGACTGGACATGGAAATACTGCGCTTGGCTGGCCACATTGATCGTCATGAACTTCCACGCGTTTGCATCGGCGGATAACCCCACGATCATCACCGCGCCGTTGGAGAGACTCCCGGCATACGCCTTAACGATATTCAGGCCGTTATAGGCCGTGTACCCATGAACCATGGCATACCACCAGCCCCAAGCCGGACTGGTCACGTTGATGGTTTCATTATTCCCGGACAAGAACGACCGATGATCATAGTCCGCCGTGGTCGGAAAGTCATCGTGCTTCAAATAGAGATCTGCGTCGCCCGTGCCGCCTCCGGTCTGGACCCGCAGCAGGTCTTGCCCCTGCGGCACCCAGAAGCGGAATATCCGGCTGCTGGCCTGCGCTCCCGCCACGGGCATAACCGGTAAATATTGCCCGTTGTACAGCTCGGACCAGAACCGGAAGCGCACATTGAGATCGCTGTAGGCGGTCTGCGCCTTGATCATGATATAATGCCAGCCCGTACTGGCATGCGGATCAGACACCTCCTCGTTATTGGTCGCCCCCATGGACCTGTGGTCATACACTGTGGTTGTGGGAACCGCCCCATGACGAACGTATAAGTTGGCATTCCCCGTGCCGCCCCATGTCTTGACTTCGAGGGTGCCCACGGTGGGCGCATAGACCATGAAGATTTTTTCATCACCCGCCGTATCGCTAAGGCCGGTGAGCGTCTGGTTGTTCACAATCTGCTGATATTGCGCCCCGGCCGTCATTGCCAACGCCCATGCCGCCAACCCGATCAGCCATCCACGCACATTCATTTTCATGACTCGCTCCTCATGGGCGCCGTAGAGCGCCACAATTTAGGCTTCTGAACGGATTATGTATACCGTTGCACTGCCCGCGTCAACCCGGAAAATCAAAGAAGATGTACGGCCCCCGAATCCTTAGCGAAGGTCGGCGGGGGTTCGAGTATCTGAGTGTCGGGGTGTCGGAGTGTGGGGGTGTGGGTGTGTCCGTACTTTTACGCGTACTCGTACACGCGAATCTCTTTCGGGTTTAGATTGAGGTGTAAGAGTACGTGTAAGATAGACGGAGGGGTCCGACGCCGCCACGGGCAGGCCCGTGGCTTGGGCAATGAGTTCGGCGGGCACGCCTTGCGCGCGCAGACGGCGGGCAATCTCGAAAACGTCCGGCGGGCCGCCCGCGGCATATGCGGGACCGGCGGACTCGCGCGCGCGCGCAGCGCCCCCGGGCGCCAGCGGCTCGATGCGGCGCGCGCCCAGGTTGCGAAGCGTGCGCGAGAACTCGACGCCGATCAACGTCACGGGGCGGCCGTCTTCGAGATACGGCTCGAAATAGCGTTTGGCCCGAATCTGTTCGAGGGCCTCCTCAGCGCTGCCGTCGAGCTTGAACTCGAAGATGAAGATGCCGCCGGCGGTCTTCACGACGGCGTCAATGCGTCCGATATTGGTGCTGACCTCCGCCTCGACCATGGCGCCAATCAGGGTGAAGACCGTGAAGAAAATAGTCTGGTAGTACTTTTCGTTTTCGATGGTGATGGTGTTGGGGACCCGCGCGAAGAATATTTTCAGGGTCTCGAGCATATCGGGCACGCGGTTGTGCTCGAGGCTTGCGAGCATGCGGTTGAGCGCGCTGTTCAGTTCGGGTTGCGGGGTCCGGCAGAAGCCTTCGGCCAGCCACATGCTGAACGATTCCTCGATCTCGAAATTGGGAAACCCGAGGGTGTACTGGGTGCGCCGTCCGGATGTGGCGGCCGATCGGATGGTCAGGTAGCCGGTTTGCATGAGCAGGGGCAGCGGGGCGAGCGCCAGCGGATCATAGGTGGAAAACGCGGTTTCCGGGGCCTGCAAATCCCCCAGGTCCACCGTGGTGGTGATCGGTTTCATGGTACATAACCTATGGCCTGCGCCCACGGATTGCAAGCCGCCGAATGCGCGTCCCGTGGCGGCGTCAGGCCGGCTGCATTACATTCTGGTAGAAGGTTGCGACGGCGCGGGCGGCGTTGTGCCAGGAGAAGTTCTGCTCGTAGAAGGCGCGGGCGCCTTGGGCGAGGCGCTGGGCGAGGGACGCGTCCCGGGTGATTTCGGCGACGGCGTCGGCGATGGCGGGCCCGGTGGCTTCGGGGAGGACGAAGGCGTCTTCCCGGTGGCGGGCGACGAGGCCGATGTTGGTGCGCGGCAGGACCACGGGGCGTCCGCTGGCAAAGAATTCGGGGAGTTTGCTGGGGAAGCGGTAATCGTTGAAGGGGCCGGGGCGGCCGGGTTGGACGAGGACATCGGCCGCGGCGAGCAGCGCGCCGAGTTCACGGCGGTCTTCGAGGTGGCCGAGTTCGAGGGCATAGGTGCGCGCCCAGGTCTGGTATTGGGCGTCGGGGCCGAAGGCATCGCTGCCGGTGCGGACGAGGCGGGCGGGCAAGCTGCGGCGGTTGAGGAGGTGGGTGGCGAGGTAGAGACTGCGCACTTCCTGGGCATTGGCGGGATGGGCATTGCCGGTATAGGCGAGCAGGACGGTTTGCGCGGGCAGGCCCAACTTCTGGCGCAGGGCTGGATCAGGCGGGCGCGGATAATAGACCGTATCGTCGGCGGCGGGCCAGAACACGCCAGCGGGGATTCCGGGCGGCGCCAGGTCGCGCAGCGCTTCGATGAGCACGGTGATCCCGGCGGCCCGGCCAAGAAACGCCCGCCCCGCGACCGGATGCATCAGGCTGCGCGGAAAGTTCTTGCGATACAAGCCGGCCCGGGCGCGCGCCCAGGCCGAAGCCCCCAAAAACGAACGCACCAACTCGTCCTCGTTGTCTTCGAGATGAATCACCAAGGCCCCGCCGAGCCGCGGCCCGACTTCTTCGTGAAATGCCTGCACCAGGCCGCGCGGGGTCCAGGCGTGGAAAATGTCGGCGCCCCGGCCGTCACGAAAAAGGCGCCCGGCGCGGTGCTGCGCCTGAACATCGGCATAACCGACAAGGCGCGGGGCTGCCAGCGGGGCGCCGTCCCGGCCGGGCGTTGCCACGACGCAGTCGTGGCCGAGCGCGTCCAGCTCGCGGGCCAGACTGGTGACGTGCAGCCCGCTGTTGGACGCCGCCTGCTTATGGAGCGCGAAGAGAATGTTCACCGCATCAGTCCTTCCTTCCACAGTTGGTAGGCGGCTTCATGGCATGCGTTCATATACAGTCCCGGTCAGATTGTCACGGCCTTTAACCATGAGGCTCTGGCAAAACCCCTCGTGGCCTGGGCATCTTGCCCATGGGAGCACGGGCAGGATGCCCGTGCCACTTCCGCATGCCCACGGTTTTGCAAGAGCCGCCCATGCTTGAAGACTCCAATATCGCGCCGCCCTGTCCATTTTATACTGTCCATTTTATACTTGCGTGAAAGTAAAGAATGTGGAAAACTTGCCTTATGAATAAGGAATCTATCAAGGGCGTCTTGCGTCAGCGCATGGAACAGCCGTGGCCGGCGATCTCGAGGCGTGATCTGCAAATACCCGTTGACTCGGGAAAGGTCATCACGCTGATTGGGGCGCGCCGCACGGGGAAAACGTTTCTCATGTTCCAGACCATCGGCGATCTGCTGGCGGCGGGCGTTGATCAAACCCGGATTATCTATCTCAACTTCGAGGATGACCGGCTGTATCCCATCCAGACGGCGGAGCTCGACCTGATCTTGAGAGCCCATGCGGAATTGTTCCCGGACGCATCTCGGGAGAAGCGCTACCTGTTCTTCGACGAACTCCAGAATGTGCCCGAATGGGAGCGTTACGTGCGGCGCATCTACGACACCGAAAATGTCGCCGTGTTTCTGACGGGATCGTCTTCCTCCCTGCTGGGGAAGGACATGTCAACGGCCATGCGGGGCCGCTCGATCAGCTTCGAGGTTTTTCCGCTTTCCTTCGCCGAGTTCCTGCGTTTCCGGCAGATCGAGTACACCCCCTATTCCGCTGACAGCGAGGCCCGGGTCGCGCATGCGTTTCAGGCGTATCTCGACTGGGGCGGGTTCCCCGAAGTGGTGACGGCCGAAGAAGCGCTGAAGCCGCTGATTCTGCAGGAATACGCAGCCCTCATGCTGCACCGGGATCTGATCGAGCGCCACGGCGTCCGGAACGAACACCTCATGCATCTGCTCCTGAAGTTCTGCGCGGAACATACGGCGTCTCTGGTCAGCATCAACAAGCTTTTCAACGATTTCACTTCACGGAGGGTGAAGGTCGGCAAGGCCACGCTCTACGACTATATGTCCATGCTCGAGGATGCTTATATCGCGCTGCCCTGTCCGAAATACGATCCCTCCAGCCGCCGGCAGCTTCAAGCCCCCAGCAAGATGCACATGCTCGACCCGGGACTGTGCCGCGTTTTTCGGCCTTTTCCGGAACGCGATATCGGCCACCGTTTCGAGACCGTGATCTTTCTGCATGAACGCCGCCAGCGCCGCGATCTTTTTCATTACCGCAACGGATTCGAAATTGATATCTGCTGGGACGAGGGGCGGGCTTTCGTCAACGCCGCCTGGGACATGAATGACCCGTCCACAATCCAGCGCGAACGGGATGCGTACGAAAAGGGCTGTCGGCTCTGGAAGGGAACGACCGGGCGCCTGGTCTACGGATCTGCCGCGACGCTGCCCGACGCGCTTGCCGCCCACGCGGCGCCCGGTTGGAAGTATCTCCTCGCGGAGTCCTGGTTGTAGAAACGGCTGAGCGCCGATCATGTGTCATCCAACCACCACCCGGAGATTTCAGGTCACCGGGTCAGCCCCTCCGTCCACAATTGGTAGTCGGTGTGGGCCGGGTTGAAATGGGGGCCGTAGTAGGGATCACCGGCGCGGATGACGTCCTCCCAGGTATCGAGCAGGAGCACCCGGTCCGTATAGCTGTAGGTCTTGCCGCGGCTTTTGGATTCATGGTGCAGCAGCCGGGCGCCCGCCGCGAAGACATTGCGCCAGCCCTGCGCGCGCAGCCGCAGGCATAAATCCAGGTCTTCGTAGTGGCGCTCGAACAGGGGGTTGAAGCCGCCGATGCGCCGGAATTTGTCCGCCGCCACCAGGAGGCAGGCGGCGGTCACGGCGGTGACTTCATGGTCGCAGACCAGCGAGCCGTTGTAGCCGTCAATGCCTTCGGGGAAACCGCGCATGAGGTGATCGGCCGTGCCGCGGGGCCCGAGGACCACCCCCGCGTGCTGGACGGTCCGGTCGGGATACAACAGCAGCGGCCCGACCGCGCCGACGTCGGCCTGCCGGGCATGAAACAGCAGGTATTCGAGCCAGTCGGGATCGAGCACCTCCGTGTCATTGTTCAGGAACAGCAGAAATTCGCTTTGGGCGGCGGCGGCCAGACGGTTGTTGAACCCGGCGAAATGGAAATCTTCGGGCATGGGGATGCGCCGAAGGGGATGGCGGTCGAAGGCGGCCAGGGCGATGGGATCGGTGGTGCCGTTGTCGGCCAGCAGGACTTCGGCGGGGCGACAGCGGGTGAGGCTGAAGAGCGAGTCGAGACAGCGGCTGACGACCTCGCCGGCGTCGCGGCTGCAGATCAGGACGGAGACCGGCGCCTCGGCGGGGGCGGCGCGCGGAACCAGCCGGACGCGATGCGTTCCCGGCAGGGCCTCGGCTTGCGCCGGGAGCTTCAGGCGGTCGAGGTGCGCCTGAACGGCCCGTTGCTGGAGCCGGGCAATATCGGGCTTGGCCGTGGGCGAGGCCGCGATCGAGCCCCGCCCCGCCCGCCAATGGTACGCGATCCGCGCCACATGCTCGATCCGGTCCGTACGCTCGGTCAGCCGCAATGCCAGCTCGTAGTCCTGTACGCCGTTGTAGGCCGGATCACAACCGCCGACGGCCTCGAGCAGCTCCCGGCGCACCACCAGCAGGTGCCCGAAATACATCACGCCCCGTAGATAGGCCGGCGACCAGTCCGGCTTGAAAAACGGTTCGTAACGCCGCCCGCGGCCGTCGAGCTTGTCCTGATCGGTGTACAACACATCCGTCCGCGGCCGTTCGTTGAGCCGTCGGGCGACGTGATACAGGGCATCCGCCGCCAGCTCGTCATCCTGATCAAGCAACGCCACGAAATCCCCGCCAGCCAGCGCCAAACCATCATTCGTGGCCGCCGCTATATGACCATTTTCCTCCCGGAACTTGACCCGCACTCTCGACTGGCCCTGCGCATAGGCTCGCAGAAAGGCCGCCACCGCCGAGTCCGTCGAGGCATCGTCCACCAAGCAGATCTCCCAGTCGGGATAAATCTGCCCCTCCACACTGGCCAGACAACGCCGGAGATAGGTCAAGTCCGGGTTATAGACCGGCACGACAATCGAGAACCGCGGCCGCCAGGACAATTCATCGAGGGCCGCAACGTAAATCGGCCGGTTTTCCTTCAGTAAATGCCGCTCGACCGCAACATAAGCAGCAAAACCGCACGACAACCGGTTCGCGTCGTCGAGGTGGACCGCCAGCAGACGCAACCACTCGCTCCGCCGCCCCGCCAGCGCCACGACCCCGCGCACCAGACCGAAGCGCCAGGCCAACCGCGCCGCCCGTAATGCAAAACCGTATAGCGCCTGCTTCATTCGCCCGTTTGCCATTCCCTGTGTCCCGCCTCAACCGCCGCCACTGTATGTCATTCCCGCGGCCCGCCCATCTTGCCGCATCACCCCCCGAACGCAAGACCGAATGTCCGGAAAGTTCGAATGTCCATAATGTCAACATGTCCTCTCCATCCCGGCGGGCGGCGCTCTCAACTGACTCCGGGTCATTGGTTGGCTGATGCGGGATTCTTCAACTGATAGATGCGCAAGTTCTCTGCGGGCAGCGAGGCGATAAGCTCGAACGCGAATGTGGGCAAAGCCGCCCGCGAAAGTACGTATTCCAAACCAGATATGCGCCGGAGATCGCCGGGTCGCAAATAACATTGCAGAACGTCGGCCTGTCGCGCATGAAAGGATGGGTCTTGCTTACTCAAACGGACGCTGACGTGGGCGTACCGGTTGTACTGCGACTGGGCAAGGCCCTCCGGGTCCAACTGGCGCCACAGATCGAGATCCGGAATGTTATGCACCCCCGTGACCACCGGGATGCCCAGGGCCGTTAGATACTGGGATAATGCAGTCTTTCCGGTGACGTCTATCCAACGGGCTGCCGGGTTGCGATCATGGATGTCGAGACAGACCTCTGCCAGGCGCTTGTGCTGAATGGGACTGAGGCCGCGGTTCAGTGGGTGTACCGCCA
Source organism: Fidelibacterota bacterium (assembly GCA_021734645.1). Classification (GTDB taxonomy): domain Bacteria; phylum Verrucomicrobiota; class Kiritimatiellia; order JAIPIQ01; family JAIPIQ01; genus JAIPIQ01. The sequence continues at coordinate 8,120 of JAIPIQ010000086.1, forward strand.
CGCCTGACAATAGGGCATAAAAGAGTATTGTTCCGCAATACACCCGCGCATTGCCGCGCAGCAGGCTGTAGTTCAGCGTACCAAACGTTGTCATAGCGAGGGCCACCATCGGCAGGCCCAGCCAACTCCGTGGGCGTGCAAAAAAGAACAATAGGACGGATTCCTGCAGAAAGAGGTGGAGCAGAAACAGGAGAACCGCAAGCAGAGCCACGCCGCCGGCCAGCCCAATCGAGCCCGTCAAGCGCCCGGGCCTCGACAGGCTCACCGCCAGAAAGCTGGCAACATGCAGCGAGAAGGTGGCGATGACAAGTGCCCGCCGCGGGTCAATCGGAAAGAGCAGGCTCCAGCGGGCCACCTGGACAGGAAACTGGAACAGGCACCATGACAGCAGAATGAGCCCCATGACGATGAAAGCCCGAAACACATTCCTTGCCAGACCCGGAGTTGCGCGCCGCCATAAGCGCGGAACGGCAACCGCCAAGGCTGGCAGCGGCACCAGAAACAGACTCATCTCGCTTGCGTTCAGGATCGGCGGTCCTCGAAAGGCGAAAAACATGCTTTGAAGAGGCCAGAGTAAATGCGGGCCGGATGCAAAACTGCCGCCCGTGTAGACATTGAGTCCAGGATAGACGGTTGCGGCAATCCGCCGGATCCCTTCCGCGTTGTCGGAGACGAACACATACAGCACCCAGGTAGTCACACAAATCCCGATGATGATCGCGATCAGGTGCGGCTTGTCTGCCGGGAAACGCGCCAGGGAGACCTGATAACAAATGGCGACCATTACCAAGAGGCCCAAGAGCGGCAATTGGAACGCGGGATAGGTCGTCAGAAAAAAGGAACACAGGCCGACAATACAAGCCGCCATGAGAAGACCCGTATTCAGGGCATCGCGGGTGTTCAGAAACTTCCAGTAAGCCACGAGAAAGCCAAAGAAATAGAGCAAATGATAAGGAACCGTTGTGTCCCACCATTGCGTTGGCGCCGCGAGCGTGATTGATAGCGCGCCCGCCAGCGCGGTGAATTTCTGCCCTCCGGTAACCAATAGCAGAAATTCCAAGCCCAGCATGAAAACTCCCAGGTAGCGCGCCCACCAGTTCCATGCCAAACCTCGCGACGCCCCGAACAGGAAATAGCCCCAGTTATGAAACTGGCCAATGGCCGTTACGTCGAGTACGGGGGCGCCTGGGGCGGCAAGGCCCATATGCATGCCGTGGGCATAGAGCCCCGCATTGAAGGCGGGGAACCGTGGGCTTGTCATGGTCTGCGCCAGGCTCCAGGGCGTGGCGATAAGCCATTCATCTGAACGCACCCTGCGCTGTGCTCCGATGCAGAAATACGAGTAGTCCTCCGTTTTCTCGCGGACAAGGTCGTCCCAGATGCCGATGGAGTGCCCATGCAGCTCAAGGCCAACGAAAAGACAGAAGGCCGCACCCGCCAGCAGCCAGCGCGCCCGGAAGGCCCGCCGCGCCACCCGCAACGCAAAACCGTATAGCGCCTGCTTCATTCGCCCGTTTGCCATTCCCTGTGTCCCGCCTCAACCGCCGCCCCCCCAGCTCGTTCCCGCGGCCCGCGCATCTTGCCGCATCACCCCCCGAACGCAAGACCGGAATGACAGGCTTTTTTTGGGGGGGCATCTCGCTTCTGGCGGGCCTTGGCTCGATGGCCAGAAGTCACCGGACAGTCGTTCAATATCCACAGGGGTGCAAGGCGCAAGCACGCCGCGTCTCGATCATGGGGTGCGGGACACGAAAGTTACCGGCCTGAGATTATGCAGTGATCGCGGAGGTTCTCTCCTTGGTTGCCTGTCTTCGCCATGCAACCCTCTGCGGCGTCATTCGCCCCCCCATCGTAATCGCACTCTCTCAATCGCGGATCCTCCGCGGAGCGAAGCGTAGGCCAATCAACGGAGCGACGATCTGGTCCCGCTTCGCTCGCGGTTTTTGAGCGCACGCTCCGGCTCGCAGACCCAGGCGGCATGCCGCAGCGCGGCGAAGATGGGAGGCGGCTCCGCCGGGATAGGCGATGAGAAGAGTGCGATTAGGATTAGCGATGGTAACGCTCGTGTCCCGCGCCCCTCGATCACCATTTTTTCGCGTTGTGCTTGCTGGGCACGGCACCGGCCGGCACGATCCCAAGCGATTACCCACTCGCTCATGTCTTCGTGTTTCCCGCTTCGTCATCCTCGCGGGCCCTCGGCCACCATGCGAGCCGGTGCGCCGTCAACCGGCTCGCCAATATCGTAGCTGATTCAAACCACGAAATGTGCGAACACTTCCTGTTCTAGCGCGGATTTCGAGCCGTTTGTAGTTCGACCGTTCGCGCTTTATGTTTCGGCCCCAACGTCTTGGCTTCCATACCCTGCTCGGTCTTCGGCAACGGTCATGCCCGCATGGGGTGGCCGCAAAAGTTCGAGATGCATTCCCTCTGCCTTCGCAGCATTCTCCGCCTTGCGGAGCAGCTCGCGCAGCGCTTCCCGGCGGGTAAGGCACTTGACTTCCTTGTAGGCCGCTTCCTTCCACTCCCATACTTCGCGCTGAGCGCGTGAAATCGTTGGATGCTCAATCATCTTCCATCACCTCCAACGGGGTAACGATCCGCAACGGATAAAAATACCCATTTGCCTGGTTGACCGCCAGAATGCGGCGTTCCCGGTTGACGTTGGCCAAGTGCGCGTAGTTCCAACTTAACAGCACATCCATTTGATTCACGGTGCAAAGCGCTACATGCAAGGCGTCGTCGTAGCTCTTTTCCGGGATCGCGCCTTGCGTGATGTAGGCGTCGGCCAGCGCGGTCACCTCCTCACGCGGCTCGGTGGGCAGTTGCTTGAGCGAGTGCCCGGCAATGGCATCGAGCAGGGTTTTGCGCCGCCCCGCATCACGGGTGCGTTCGATCTCGGCAATAACAAGCGCCGACACAGCCACCTCATAATAGCCGCAGTCCACATACCGCCCGAAGAAATCTCGTGTCACGTCCCGTTTCTCCGGCGCATCGTCAGCGAACAGGAAATTGATCACCGACGTATCCAAGTATATGCGCAATCGTTTCATGAGAAGCAATCTACCGCACTTCGCCTAACCGTCAATCTTCAATCGGCATTCATCAATGCGTCCGTTGATGACCAATCCAGGTGGAAAGCAGCACCTTGCCTGTGGCGGAGCGGATTTCCAGGCGATACCAGCGGTTCCAGGCCGGGATGGAGGAGTGGAGGGACAGACCCCGTTGACTCTTGCCTCACAAACACCCGGAAGGACCGAATTGTTTGGCTTCATACCCGTGTGGTCAGCGGGTGACGCCGGGTAGGTATGTGGCGGCGCAGTGGAACCCTTGGCGGGGGGGGACGAGGGCGATGAGTCGTTCGAGGGCGTGGAGGGTTGTGCCGTCGGGGGGCAGGGGTTCGGGGGGA
>JAIPIQ010000087.1 GCA_021734645.1 Fidelibacterota bacterium
CGCTTCCGGGTTTGCGTGGGGATTATTCTATTCATTTCTTCCATGAGCGATCAGGGGCGTGTCGAATTCCGCCGCAAGGCGGTGAAGCGGGTCGCGTAATATCCGAGCAAGGGGGGCGATCAAGTGTTCGAGCCAAAGTGTGGCGATGAAGTGGGATCCCGTGCCCCCGGCTCGATGAAGTTCACGGCAAAGGTCACGATGGAGTTGTTCCGTCGGAGTTTACGAGGCAGTTCACGAAACAGTTCGTGCGCTGCCCACTCTTAATCGCAACGCTTAACCGTCCACACTTAATCGCCACCCTTGCTCGGATACGCTTACGCGATAGCTTTCCATCGAAACCCATCCGAGGAATCACTCAAGAGCAGAACCAACATCCCCCCCGCCGCCCCCCCGCCCAAGAGATTCGAGTGTAGGAGTACGTGTACGAGTACGGATTTCATCCCTCATCCTGCGCGCGCTCTCTCCCTCCAATCTCTGCTGAGCCGTCGGCGGGATCTGCGGTTCAGGGCGGACATCGAGGCTACGCCGTTCACGAGGACCCGGCGCTGTACACGGCGGGGGACGATCCCGATACCGATTCCGACGCCGACACCGATGGGAGCGGAGAACAAATAGATCGCCAATGCCTGGAGCGTAGGCGGACAAGCCGCGCCGCTCAGGCTGACGTTGGCCTACGCTCCGCTCCGCGGGGGATCGGAGATGGAGAGCGTGCGATTAGGATGGGGGGGGGCGCATAGCGTTGGATTTCAAGATATACAGCCAAGGAGGCCGAGAACCCCTGCGATCACTGCATGATCTCATGCCGGTAACTATCCTGTCCTGCAACTGCGCCCCGGGGGAGGGCGAGGCATTATGGCTTGCGGTACGGGGCGCTACGTTGTAGTTTGCGCCATCATGAATCGTGCGCTGGTGATTGTGCCCACCTATAATGAACGCAGCAATGTCGCCGAGTTGGCCTCGGCGGTGCGACAATGCGCGCCGACGACGGAACTATTGTTCGTGGACGACAATTCACCGGATGGCACGGGGGCGCTGCTGGACGAGATCGCGGATGGAAACAAGGGGGTGCATGTGCTGCACAAGCCCGGCAAGCAGGGGCTGGGCCGGGCGTATATTGATGGATTTCAATGGGCATTGGCGCGGGATTACGAGTTGATCGGCGAGATGGACGCGGATTTTTCCCACAATCCGGCGGACATACCCCGTTTGCAGGCGGCCGTTGCCGCAGGCGCCGACCTGGCGCTCGGATCCCGCTACAAGGGGGGCGTCCGCGTCATCAACTGGCCCCTGAATCGTCTGGTCCTGAGCCGGGCGGCCACGTTGTATGTCCGGCTCAGCACTGGACTGCCCGTCACGGATCCGACCGGGGGGTTCAAGTGTTCCCGGCGCGCGGTGCTGGCCGACCTGGCCCTCGATGCCATTCGCTCGAACGGCTACAGCTTCCAAATCGAAATGACGCACCAGGCCTGGATCCGCGGGTTCCGGATTGTCGAGGTGCCCATTGTCTTTGATGAGCGCCGTTCTGGCGCCTCGAAAATGAACGGCGCCATCGTGCGCGAAGCCCTCTGGATGACTTGGCGTCTGCTCTGGCGCAACGGAGGACGGCGGAGACCGCCGGCCCGCTGCAGGGGCGCCTCATGAGGCCCGCCGCGCAAGCGCTTGTGCCCTGGCTGCGCGCCCTGCGGCCCAAGCAATGGACCAAGAACGCCGTCGTGCTGGCCGCCTACTTCTTTGCCTTGGGCGATACCCGGCTGGCGCTGCCCTATGCCGCGGGCTGGCGGGCGCTGGCCGCGGCCGGGCTTTTCTGCCTGCTGGCCAGCGCGGTGTATCTGGCCAACGATGTGCGCGACCGGGCGCGGGACCAGGCGCATCCCACCAAGCGCCTGCGGCCTATCGCCGCGGGCCAAGTCCCCGTGGGCGGGGCGTTGTTTCTCGCGGGCGGCCTGGCCTTGGCCGGCCTGCTGGGCGCCGTCCTGCTGGGGGGGCTGCTGCCCTGGGTGTTCGGCGCCTATATCCTGTTGCAGGTCGCCTATACCCTGGGCCTGAAGCACGTCGCGCTGCTCGATCTTTTCGTCATCGCTGCCGGATTCGTCCTGCGCGCCCTGAGCGGCGCGGTGGCCCTGCCCGCGCCCATTTCCCCCTGGTTGCTGCTCTGCGCCTTTCTGCTCGCCCTGTTTCTCGCCCTCGGGAAACGCCGCCACGAAAAGGTCGTCGAGTCCAACACCGGCGGCGCCAGCCGTCCCGCCCTGGACGGCTACAGCGAGAAGTTGCTCGATCAATTGATCGGGATTGTCTGCGCGGCAGTGATCGTTTCCTACGCGCTCTATACCCTGGCTCCGGAAACGGTCGCCAAATTCGGCAGCGCCCGTTTGGGTCTGACTGTTCCCTTCGTGGTGTTCGGCCTGTTCCGGTACCTGGACCTGATCTACCGCCATGAACAGGGTGGCCGCCCCGAACAAATCCTGCTCACCGACCGCCCCTTGCTGGTCAACCTGGCGCTCTATGGCCTGACCGTGCTGGGCCTGCTGCTGCTGCGCTGAGATTCGTCTGCGCACGACAAGGACTACGGACGGGCATCACTTAACCGCTTTTAGGACTGGTCAAACAGGGGCCGCCCGGTTTAGGGTGCGCCAAGTGTTAGAGGAGCGTTGGATTTATGTTTGATTTGAATACCATCCTGATGGCGGTGGGTCTGTTGCTTTTGACGTGGGATTGCATTGAGGTGGGGCGGAATGACGCTGCCAATCTGGTCAATGGCGTGTTTGGCGCCCGCGTCATGCGGCGGCGGACGGCGGTTTGGCTGGCGGGTGTGGCGGTCATCCTGGGGGCGTCGTTTGCTTCCCCGGTGATGGAGACCGCCCGCCGGGGCATTTTCGATCCAGGGCAGTTCACGTTGCAGCAGGCCCTGGTGGTGTATATCACGGTCTATATCGTGGACACCCTGCTGCTGTATACCTATTCCGCTTTCGGCATGCCCGTCAGCACCACCGCCAGCCTGATCTTCGAGCTGGTGGGGGCCGCCATCGCCGTGGGCTGGTCCATCCAGATTATTCACTGGCCACAGGTCGGAACCGTGCTGAACGCTATCGGCATGTCCATTGTGCTCAGCGGCGTGGCCGGGTTCATGATCCAGCGCATGTTTCGAGCCGCCATCCAGGATGAGCATACCGACCACCTGCGCGTCGTCCTGCATGGTCCCTGGATCGCCGGCCTGATGCTGACCTGGCTGGCCTGGTTCATGGTCCTCAAGGGCATGAAGGCTCTGCCCTGGATCGGCGCCCTGCGCGAACGCATGGTCGCCGGCTACGGGATCGGCGTCAGCCTGCTGCTGGCCTGGGCCGCTTGCACCCTCCTGATTCATGTGCTCATTTCCCTCTTCCAGGAACGCGTCACCCGCCACCTCTTCAGCGCCACCGCCATCCTCGGCATGCTCTGCCTCTCCTTTGCCTTCGGTCAGAATGACCTGGCCAATTGCGCCTCGCCAGGTCTGTCCGCCTTCTGGCTCTGGCGCCACGCCGAACAATCCACCGCCGCCGCCACCCGCGTCCCCCTGCCCATCTGGGCCCTGTTTATCTGCGGGCTGCTGATGGTCATGGGCATGGCCACCCGCGGCGCCCAGCGCGTCACCCGCGCCGCCGTCAACACCGGCAGCCAGTTCGACCATATCGCCCTGTATGCGCCCGGTTGGTGCCGCGCCCTCGCCCGCCTGTTTCTGCGGCCCGGCCGCCAAGCGGCCGAGCTGGCCCCGCCGCCCCAGCGCGATCCCCGCGGTAAACGACTGCACTTCGATCCCCTGCGCGCCTCGGTCATCATGGCCGTCAGCGCCAGCGTCATCGCCTTCGCCTCGAGCAGCGGGCTGCCCGTTTCCACCACCTACGTGACTTTCGCGGCCGTGGTCGCCACCGCCCTGGGCGACCGGACCATGGCCCGCGGCGATGCCGACCTCAAAATCGGCCGCGCAATCTGGGTGGTCTTCAGTTGGTTCACCGCGGCCCTGATCGCCATGCTCTGCTCCGCCGGCGTGGCCCTGATGCTGCTGAAGCTTGGCTTGACCGGTCTGATCATCTGTCTGGCCGCCAACTTTGCCCTGCGCCGCTACGTGCGCTGTTGCGCGGACCGCCATGAACTCCGCTACCACCCGGTCCTGCCCGCCCCCGCCAACGGGGCGGATCCCGAGTACGACGACGGCCCGTGAGGCGAATCCCACGGGCCGCCGCCGCCGGCCTCAGCCCGCCCGGCGCGGGCCGGGCGCATCCGTTCGTGCGGCCCGGGTTTTCAACGCCATGGGAAAGGTGATGAAGAAGAGGCTGGTCTGAAAGATGCAACGCAGCCCCAGCGCCTCGGTCTCGCTCAAGCCGATGGCAATCCGCTGGGGTTCATCCGCGCCGTTCTTCTTTCTGGAGAACGACAGGTAGTAGCCGCCGCGCTCCGCGTCCCGGCTGAAGGCGATCAGGGTGTTGCCCGTGCCATTGGCATGGTACAACCCCTTGCGCGCGCCGCCCGCCTGGGGCGCCTTGCCCTCGAGTACACTCAACAGCTCGCAGATATCCAGAAAGTCCAACTTGACCGTGATCTTGCGTTCCCAGTCGAACGTGGCATAGGACACGGCATCGGCCGTGCGGCGCGCCGCCTGCTTCTGGGCGGCCATTTCGAGAAAGAAACAGTTGTAACGGTCCTCGCCGGGGCGGTTTACTCTGGGTTCGAGGCGCAGGGCGCTGCCGGCGCCACGGCTGTTGGGATGGTAGAGGCACAGCGTGCGGCCGGTATAGTCCTGGGCCGCGGGATTGGGCGTTGTCTGTTCATTGGTTGGCATGTTGATTTCTCCTGTGATTATGATTGCTCTTCTGGTTTGGATGGCGGGGGCGTCGTGGGTAGGGGGCGCCCCCGCCCGTTGATGCTAGGCGAAAATGGACTCCTCCTCCGGCTCGGGAGGCGACCGGTCCGCGGGCGCCCTGGAACCGGCATCGCCCTGGCCGTTGGAACCGGGCCGCCCCAGGAACTGCACCCGGTGCGCGCGCACCCGCAACTTGTTGCGCTTCTCCCCACCTTCCGTTTGCCACTGGTCGAGTTGCAGGCGCCCCTCGACCAGCACCGGCGCCCCCTTGCGCAGGTACTCGGCACAGCGCTCCGCCTGCCGCTCCCAGGTGACCACATCCACAAAGACGGCGCGCTCCACCAACTCCCCGTCCTTGTTCTTGAACTTGTCCGAAATGGCCAGACCCAAGTCCGCCACCTTGACGCCCGACGGCAGCGTGCGCGCCTCCGGATCCCGCGTCAGATTCCCCATCAACAGTACCGTGTTCATCGAACTCATCTTCCACTTCCTTTCTTCTTTTTGGCTTGTTTGACTCGGCCGACGCCGGCCCACGCCGGACATCCGCCACACATAGATAAAGAAACGAACCCTCACTTTTTCCGGAACTATTTTGCAAACAGGACTTAACCCGTTCATAATCAACAAGAAAAAATTACACTCCCTCACAAAATTGTCCCCCTTTTCGGGGGTGATGCGTTGCATTGGGGTTCCGGAAGGGGGGCGTTCAGCGTTTGTCGTGCCTTGTCGTCAGCTTTGTCGGTGCGGCAGCATGTGCATGCAGGGACCGAAGGAGGAGGGGCAGATCATGTCCTGTCACACCCGATGACCAATGCATTATCCAGTCAGCGTGCGGAACCGGGAAGCGGTTGGGTTGCGCGAGCGCCCGCTACAGCAACGATAATCGAGCATCACCAGCGTTCCAGCGGCTGGAACGAAAATCCTTGCCCGTTACAGCCGCTGTAATGGAGGTGAGGAGCGCCCTTTCCTCATTCCAGACGTTTCTTGGCCGGCCGCACTTCGTACAAGGCGTCATCTTCTCTGACCATGGCGGATGTCTCGGTGGGCGCTCTTTCAAACCGTAATTCGGCTGTGGTAAAAAAGTCCCCCGTTTCGGCCTTCAAGTACTTTGCTGCCATGCGGCAATAGTCAGGATCAATTTCAATACCGATGCTATTCCTTCCACTCCGCAAGGCGGCAACCATGGTGGTGCCCGAGCCGCAGAAGGTATCCAGCACGGTGTCACCGGTGAACGAAAACATGCGTACAAGCCGGGTGGCCAATTCCAGCGGATATGGCGCCGGGTGATTCTTGGTTGACGCACCCGTGATGTTCCATATCTGTTGAAACCATCGGTCGAAAGTCTTCTTTTCTATTCGGCTTGCATCCCGCTGCGCGGTTGTCGGCTTTCGGTAACCGCCCGGTTTGCGTTGCATGAGAATGAATTCCATATCGTTCTTGATGATGGCATTTGGCTCGTACGGCTTTCCTAAAAACTTGGAACCATTTTCGACTTCATACGAAGCATTGGCGATCTTGTGCCAAATGATCGGATTCAGATTGTCGAAACCAATGCGGCGACAGATGACGCAGATGTCGGCGTGCAAGGGGAATACAAGATGTCGCCCGAAGTTGCGCCGGGCAACGCACACGTCCCCGACGACGCAGACCAGCCGCCCTCCAGGAACCAGAATGCGATAGGCGTGCCGCCAAACTTTTTCCAGTTCGAAAAGAAATGCCTCGTAGTCTTGAATATGCCCAAGCTGGTCCGGGTTTTCGTTATATCGCTTCAAGTTCCAATATGGTGGGGAGGTGACGACAAGGTGCGCCGAAGCGTCATCGAGATACGACAATTCCCGCGCATCGCCGTTGATCAACCTGTGGACTGTTTTATCCATAAGATTACGCAAAGGATGAGATATGGGCGGCAAGGGTTCTGGCGAAACGTTCAACGGATAGGTCCTTGGCTGGAGTGGTAAAGCGCCCCTGCGTGCCGGTCACCTGTTTCGCGGTGATAAACGCGGCGGCTGTGTAGTGCCGTTCGAGTACGAGCTTGCGGCAGAATACCTCGTATCGCCTCAGGTACGACGCGCCGACAAACTCCGGCAGCACCTTGAAATGTGGCTCCTTGACCGAGACCGGGCGATTGGATGAAGGGCAATCCTCCAACATGAAGAAATAGCCGAGAAAGGGTTGGGGATTGTCGAGGTAAACGCGTTCCCGATAAGCCGTCCAGAGGTCAAGCGCGCTGCCCAGCGCCTCTTCCGTCCGATTGTTGAAATTGTTTCCGAAAGACGGGCCGACTTGTGACTTGGCCTCGATGGCGGCCAGCAGCGTGTTCTCCCGAACGACAAGCAAATCCCATTCCTTGGTTGGACGAAAGAAGCCAGGCAACTCGACGGCCCTCTTTTTGAAGACGTACTTTTCGGGAACGCCGCCCGCGACGATGATTTCCGTAAACAGATCAATGAAACCATCCATTTGCGCGCCGCCCGTCACGGCGCCGCGGAAACCGTAATCGGCCTTCCCGGACTCGATTTGCTTGCTCCGCTGCCCGGTGCGCGTTTTCCAGTAGAGAGCGACTGCCTTCCGCGTGCGAAGGTCCAGGTTACGGCATATTTCGGCAATATTCATGGGGCGTATATATCAAACTTCTAACCAGTATTCAACTCTGAAAAGAATGCTGGTCTTGGGGTCGGGGGCGTGATTTTATGGGCGTGATGGAACCGTGGGGACGTGCAGGCGATGGCAGTAGTGGACCACATGACGAGTCGGGCGGCGTGGCAGGCGTGGCGGGCGGCCTGTGCGGTGGATCTTTGTGATGCGGAGACCGCAGCGATGCTCCGTCGGTTTGGCGCGGTGCGTTTTGCCCGTTTGCTCGAGCGGTACGCGGGGGAGTCGGGCGGGCTTGGGCGAGTTTCGTTTGCGGTGGATGCGCGGGAGGCGTGGCATTTGCTGGAGACGCATACCCAGGTGGGGCGCACGCGTGCGGGCAAGCGCTACAAGGATTGGTTGTTTGCGCGCGCCCGGTATCAGCCGGCCGAATGGTTGCGCCTGGTCGAAGCCGGGGCCGAGCTGTTGCTGCGCGATGCGGTGCGCGAGTATTTGCGCCGCGAGCATCTGACCGTCTTCATGGAATCCCTGCATCAGCCCTTGGGCGACGCGGCACATGCGGGCTATACGCTTGAAGATCTGCTGCCCTCTCCCGGCGATCCCATGGACGAGTTGGCGGAGAGAGAATGGCGCGAGGTGGCCCGCCGGGAGGCCGCTTGCTTCTTCCCGACGCTGAGCGCCCCGGAACGGATTGGCTTGTGGGCGCGCCTCCAGGGATTCAATCTGACCGATCCGGATGTCGCTCAATGGGCCGGCGTGGCCAAGAGCATGCTTTCGTGTACGCATCGGGCCTGCGTCGAACGGCTGTGCCGTCACTTGAAGCGCGCCTATCCCGATGAATCGCCGACCATTTGGCGCTTGTTGGCCCAGCGGACCCTCGAGGCGCTCGAGGCGCTCATTGGGGCCGGTCTGGCGAAGGAGAAGCGCGTGACGCGATTCATGAAGAAGAAGCAGTTGGTCTATCCGGTCGGGGCGGTGGGTTCATGAAGCGCGCCGTCAACAGTGGGCCTGGTCGGGCTGCGGCCGAGCGGCGGCGGCTGGCGGAATGGTTGGCGGAGTGGGATTTGGAGCAGCGCCTGAGGGCCGCGCCGGCGGAACTGGCGGAGGGCGGGCCGCGGCCCGGCCAAGGGCGGCACCCGTCCCGGCCGCCGCGCGGCGACGTCCAGCCCGGTGATATTCGCCTGCTGGTTCCATTCGGCCCGGACGCAGATACCTTGTTGTACATGGCGGTGCTGACGCAGGAGGCTGACGGCGCGGGTTGGTGGCTGCCTTTCGCGCGTTTCGCGACGCCGGCGGTGCCGGGCGAGTTGGCCCTGGGGCTGCGTGTGCCGGCCTTGCGGGTCTTGTGCCTGTGGAATGGACGCCGCGTGGCGGCGGGCGTCGCCCCCGCGAGCTGGCGGGTGAAGCGGATGACGCCCCGCCAGTTGGCCTGGACCGTTCAAGCCCACGCCTGCCATCTGGCCGGCCATCCGCCGCCGCCGGAACTGATCGCGCGCAGCGGCCCCCCGCTCTGCCATCCCCTCGATCCCCGGCATGATTACCTGGACGCCGAACGCCGGCGCCTGGACCCATACTTCCCCTTGGCCGCGCCGGCCGCAAACGCCCCGGGCGGCTGCTATCCCGTCTCCGCCACAGCGCCGCCTGAACGACTTGCCGCCGAACCCCGGATCTCCTACAACCCGTCCCCAACCCCCAACAATCCGCGTCAGCACCGCCCCTCAATATGAGGTCCTTCCGAAGTCTCGGGGGACTTTTCTTTCCTCGATATTTGCTGGTTTCCGAAATGGACACCGATTGAGCCTCCGCCGCTGCGGCGGATTCGCTTTACAAATCCGGCCGCATACTGTAGCGATATAGTGACGGAGCGCGAACAAGGATGTCCCAGTGATGATGGATGAACAGCGAATGGACGGGTCGAGCGGCGGGGCGCCGCATGCGGCGGCGGAGCCCGTGAATGGGCCATTGGATACGATGGCGGCGGAGTATGTGATCCGCGATCCGCGGACCCCCATGCCTTGGATGAACTACCTGTTCAACGACACCTACTGCGCCCTGGTATCCGCCACGGGCGGGGGGTACAGCTTTCAGCGCTGCGCGCGGGATCGCCGTTTGTTGCGCTACCGGTTGAACAATCTGCCGGCTGACCGCCCCGGACGGTACTTTTACGTACGCCGGCGCGATACGGGCGCGTACTGGTCGGCCGGTTGGGCGCCGGTGCAGCGCGGCGCGCCGGACGGCTGCTTCGAGTGCCGGCATGGTCTCGGCTATACCTGCATCCGGCACCAGCAGAAAGAAGTGGACCAGGAAATCCTATATGTGGTGCCCCGGAACGCGGACCTGGAGTTGTGGCGGCTGCGTTTGACGAATCGCGCGCCGCGGGCCGTGGCGCTCTCGGTTTTTTCCTACGCGGAATTCTGCCTGTATCAGGCGGAGCATGACTTGTCCAATTTTCAGTATACGTTCAACATTGCCCGTTGTCGCGCGCTGGGTTCCGTGATCCAACACGAGACGTGGACGCGACGCTACGGTCTGTTCACGTTTCAGGCTTCGAGTCTGCCGCCCGTGGGGTGGGATTGCGATCGTGAGCAGTTCATGGGCACCGGACGCGGCGAGCATGCGCCCCGGGCCGTCGAGCAGGGCGCCTGCACCAACAGCACGTGCCTACACGGCAATCCCATCGCCGCCTTTCAGGTGGATTTTGAACTGGCGCCGGGCGAGACCCGGGAATGGGTCCTGGCGCTGGGCTTTGCCGAGCAGCCGCAGGAGGACACCGCGGCCCGGCTGGCCGCGCCCTGGCTGCAACCCGGCGCGGTCGAGCGGGCGCTGCGCGAAGTCCGTGCGCACTGGCAGGAACAGTGCGAGCACTTCGTCGTGGAAACCCCCGATGCCGGGATGAACACGGTTCTGAACGGCTGGCATCCCTATCAGGCCCAGACCACGTTCCGCTTGAGCCGCGGTCCTTCGATCTACGAGGGCGGCATCCGGCGGGGCCTCGGGTTTCGCGATTCCTGTCAGGACACGCTGGGCGTCCTGCATGCGGAAGCCCCGGCCGTGCGGCGGCGGTTGCTGCAGTTGGCGGCCAATCAGTTTGTGGACGGTCGTTCGCGCCACCAGTTCTTTCCCTTGAGCGGCCAGGGCGCGGAAGACCATTGCTGGGATACGCATCTCTGGTTGGTCCTGGCGCTTTGCGCCTACCTCCGGGAGACAGGCGATTGGGACCTGCTGGCAGAGGAGGCGCCATTTGTGGACGGTGACCCGGCGCCAGTGGCCGCGCACCTGGCGGCGGCCGTGGACTTTTCGCTGGCGCACTTGGGGGCGCACGGACTGCCGCGCCTGGGCCGTTCCGATTGGAATGACTGCCTGCAGTTGCCCGGTCCGAACGGGGGCGCGGAAAGCGTTTTCATCGCCTGCCAGTTGGCCGGGGCGCTGCGCGAGTTGGCGGCGCTGGCGGCGCAGCGGGGCGCGGTGGAGCACGCCCGGCACCGACTCGAACAGGCGGAGGAACTCAGCGCCCGGATCAACGCGGTGGCATGGGATGGGGAATGGTACGCGCGGGCCTTCGACGATTACGGCCGCGCGGTTGGCACCAGCGGCAATGCGTTCGGGCGCATATTCCTGAATGCCCAGACCTGGTCCATTATGGCGGGGGTCGCCGCGCCGGAACGGGCGCGTCGCGCCCTGGCCGCAGTGGCGCGCTGGCTTGATTCGCCGTTTGGCCCCCGGTTACTGAACCCGCCCTGGGAGGAATTCGATCCGGCGGTGGGGGCTTTGAGCGATATGCCCGCGGGCCTCAAGGAGAACGGCGGGGTATTCTGCCAGGCCGTCGCCTGGGCGGTGATCGCCGCCGCCCAGGCCGGCGCGGCCGAACAGGCCTGGCGCTATTACCGGCAGCTCTTGCCCGGCCATGCGGTGCGACCGGCCGCGTATGAAGCGGAACCGTATGTCTATGCGCAAATGATCATTGCGCCCCCGCATCCGCGCGCGGGCACGGCCCGCAATTCCTGGTTGACGGGCACGGCGGCC
>JAIPIQ010000088.1 GCA_021734645.1 Fidelibacterota bacterium
GCACGGTCTCGGCTGGATTCTGCACCGCCGCCTCGTAGTAGGCGTAGCGGTCGAGGGGCGGCAGGGTCACGGGCGCGGGCTTCATGGCCGGTAGCCGGCCCGGATCAGATCCAACCCGTTGACCGTCCCCGTCCGGTAGGTTTCCGCGTGGCGCATCAGGATGGGTTCAAAGCGCTCGGCATAGGCATTGGGCAGATTGAGCTGCAGGTTATGACCCACGTTGTTCCGCACGAAATCAATGGTGATGACCTGGGAGGCGTGCAGTTGCGTACGCCGCCAGACCGCGTCATACCCGGCGAATTGATTGGTGGTGATGTTCATCTCGATGCCCAGATCCTGTTCGCGCATGCGCACGCGCCGCAGCAAGGTGGGGAAACTGTTGTACTCGACCGGGCTGGCCACGACGGTCAATTCCAGGCCGTACGGTCCCCGGCAGGCCAGGTTATAACCGGAATCCGGCTCGTAGGTGGTGACGGCAAATCCCGCCGGCGGCACGATCGAGAAGAAGCCCCGGGGATCTTCAAAGCGGGGGGCCGTCAACCCGAGAATCAGATCCTGCGCCACATCGGCGGGGCTGCGCGGCGGCTCGCGATGCCGCCGGGTGAAGCGGGGCAGCTCGAAGATCAGCCCGGCCAGCACCAAAAGGATGAGCACGCCCAACGCAAGCCGCCAGGCTGTTCGGCGGGACGACGGGGGGGCGGTCCGCAGGGACCGCGCCTTTCCCGGGCTGCGATAGGCGTCTAACGGATGTTTTTTCATATCATCAGCTTTCATGGCGCAGGGGGCGTTCAAGGAGGGCGGGGACGGCCTCGGCGGGCGGTTTCCCTTCGTGAAGCACGGCGCAGACTTCCTCGGTGATGGGCGCTTCGATCGCCTGTTCGCGGGCCAGGGCGCGGGCCACGAGGCAATTGGTGACGCCCTCGGCCACCTGGCGCATCGAGTCCAGGATCTCCGGCAGTGTTTCGCCGCGGCCCAGGCGTTCGCCGACCTGGCGGTTGCGGCTGAGGGGACTGGTGCAGGTCACAATCAAGTCGCCGAGCCCGCTCAGGCCGGAGAAGGTTTCCGCCTGAGCGCCCAGGGCCACGCCCAGGCGGGTCATCTCGGCCAGACCGCGGGTCAGCAGGGCGGCGCGGGCATTATCGCCGTAGCCCAGGCCGGCGCCGATCCCAAGGGCCAGGGCCATGACGTTCTTGAGGGCGCCGCCCAGTTCGACGCCAATGGGATCGCGGGAGGTATAGACCCGCAGGGTCGCATTACTGAAAAGGTTCTGGGCGGCGGTGGCCAGAGCCGGATCGTCGGCCGCGGCCACGATGGCAGTGGGTCGGCCGCGGGCCACTTCTTCGGCATGGCTCGGGCCGGACAACACGCACAACCGCAGATCGGGCGCCCGGCGGGCAATGATTTCGCCCGTCCGCAGGTGCGTGGCCGGATCGAACCCCTTGGTGGCGATCACCAGGGGAAAGGCGGCGGGCCAATGGGGGGCGAAGCGTTCCAGGACGGCGGCGGCATGCCGGGAGGGCACGACGAAAACCCCGAGTTCCGCTCCGGCCAGGGCTGCAGCCGGCTCACTGGTCCACTGCAGATCCGGGGGCAGGGGGACGCCCGGCAGGAACGCGGAGTTTTCGCCCGCGCTCGTGATCGCGGCCACATTTTCGGCAAAAGCGCTCCAGACGCGGACTTGGTGCCCGTTGCGCTGCAAGGTCAGGGCCAGGGCGGTGCCCCAGCCTCCGTCTCCGATAACGGCTATTGTGGACATACGGGCGAAGCCTCCTGGATTCCGGTCTTCTTACGCAGGGCGCGCGGTTCCTGCCCGCGCAGCAAGCGCCGCACATTGGCGCGGTGCCGAATGATAATCAGCGCGGCGAGCACCAGCAGGACGACGCGCGGCCCGCCGGTGTACGCCAGGCAGCCCGTGGCGCCAGCGGCCAGGGCGGCGGCCAACGAGGCCAGCGATACATAGCGGAACGTGTAAAAAAACAGCAGCCATGTCAGGAGTGCGATGGCCGCGGCCCAGGGCGTCAGGGCAACCAGTACCCCGCCCCCCGTGGCTACGCCCTTGCCGCCCCGGAAACCCAGTGCGGCCGGAAAGATGTGGCCGCCATCCGCCAGCAGGCCGCAGAGCGCCGGCAGCCAGGCCTGCTGCTCGACGGCGCCCGCGGTCGCCACCCAGACCGGCAGGGCGCCCTTGACAAAGTCCAGGACGAAGGTGAAAAGCCCCCAGGGACGGCCCAAAGTGCGCCACACATTCGTGGCGCCGATGTTACCGCTGCCCACCCGGCGCAAATCCACGCCGTGTCCGCGCCCGACGAGCCAACCGACGGGGACCGACCCCAGCAGATAGGCAACCAGCAGCCAAATCCACCAGGGCCACGTATTCAGCGTCTGTAAGAGCGAGTTCGTAAGCGCCTCCCGCGCGGCCTAGACCACCGCGCCGCCTTCCACGTGCCGCACGGCCAGCCGCACAAGCTGCGCCGCGCTGTCACAGGCCAGTTTCTGCTTGATGTGCGCCCGGTGCGTCTCGACCGTGCGCGCGCCCAGGTCCAGTTCGTCGGCAATCTCCCGTGTGGATTTGCCCCGGCCAATCCGGACGAATACATCCATTTCCCGGTCCGTCAGACGGCCCACGCCCGTGGCGGGCGCGGCGGCGGACGGTTCCGCCAGGCGGGCCATGAGGCGTTGGGCCAGGGCCGGACTGGCATAGATGCGGCCCGTCCGGACCGTCCGGACCGCCTCGCAGATCTTTTCGTCGGCCTGTTCCTTCATGACGTAGCCCCGGGCGCCGGCCCGCAGCGCCCGCTCGGCGTAGACCTCTTCGTCGTGCATGGAAAGGACCAGCACCTCCGGCGGATGCGCCAGCGCCCGCAGGGCGCGAATCAGATCCAGACCGTTATGGTCGCCCAGGGTCAGATCCACAATGGCCAGGTCGGGCTGCTGCGCGGCGGCGGCGCTCAGCGCCTCCTCATAGGCGCCCACCGCACCGCAAATGCTGAAACCCGGCTGCTGGCTCAACAGCGTGGTTAAGCCCCGGCGCACAATGGCGTGGTCATCCACAAGCAGGATGCGGCAGGCATCCGGCGGGGTCGAGGTCACGGCCTTCTGTTCTGGCTTGATCATGGGGCCAGTTTGCCTGCTCGCGCGGCCGGATGCAATCCCCAAGACAGGCCGGAATATTCTTGCGGTTCACGCGTGACGCGCATAGGATTCAGTCATGCTGACGGAATCAGCCGGCAGCGGCACCAGGGAGTGACACAATGAACGCGGACCGAAAATTGAACCAGTGGGGATTGGCGATTATTAGCAGTCTGCTTTGCGGCGCGTGGGCGTATGGCGCCGGCGGCAATCCGACCGTCATGTTGTCGGTCTGCCAGGATGAAAGCACCATCGAGCGGGACGTCCGGGCCTATATGGACCAGGAGTACGCTATAGAGGCCCGCGTGATCTATGTGGGCGAGCAGGAAGACGACATGGTGCTGGTCTATTCCCTCAGCGGCGAGGACGTGCCGACGGTGGACGCCTTCGTGGATACGCTGGTTTCCAATCGCGGCGACGGAGGCCGCGTGCTGGAACGCGTTTTGTACATCTGGACGGAATACGAGTTGCCGCCGGCCGCCCGGACGGAGACCGTCCGGCGCCGGATTGACGACCTGAATCGCGGTTACCAGGCCCAGTATTGGATGCCCATGCGACTCTATCTCAAGGACAATCATCGGGTACTGCTCGGTTTCTATGCCAACATTCCCGGCCAGGAATACCCGATTCCCGCGGAAATGGCGTATGACATGCTGATTCGCCTCCAAATCGCCTGGAAAGAGTATTACCCGCAATTGGCCCAGGTCCTGGATGCGACGCCCGGCGCGGCGGCCAAACCCGCCGCCGGCGCGGAATCCTCCGAACGCAAATTCCCCTGGGAACGCTGACCGGCCCCATTGTGCGCCGGCCTTGACGTGTCCCATAAGGAAAAAAATGGAATTCGACAAAGATAAGGTTGACGAGGCCACGCTGGCCCTGCTCTTTCTGGTGATGTTTCGGGAAGGAGACGGGCACCGGGCCTGGAAATCATTCGATTGGGACACCATGGATCGCCTCTGCCAGAAGGGCTGGATTCACGAGCCCAAGGGCAAGGCGAAGTCCGTCCGCGTCACCTCGGACGGCGCCCGGAAAGCTGAGGCATTGTTCCAGCAACTTTTTGGACACGCATAACCGCGCCGGCATTGGAAGGAAATCGCGTGTATCCGAGCCAGGGTGGCGGGTAAGTGTCGGCGGGCGCCGTTCGCGTAAACCGAGAGACAATTTACTTCCATCTTCCAGGGCGCAGTTGAGATTCGTTGCCCTCCGCCCGCAGGAGTCCCGCTGCTGTAGCAACGAGGCTCACGCGAAGCCGCGAAGAACGCGAAGAGGAACCGGGGTGCAGACCAACTTCCAGTTCGGTCCGTTCGATTCCGATTCCGATCCCGACGCCGACCCCGATTTTAGTTTGTGGGCGCTCGTCATCTATTGCAGCAAGGAACAGGGAAGCGAGCAAGTGTTTTGCCGTCTTCACGCCGACACCCCGACACGCCGACACCCCGATCACGAGGCGAGTGAATCGTGAATGCGCCCACCGAGTGACTTCATCCGCGGTTGACCTGATGGATGAGTCGGTCTATGGTTGACATTGAAAGGGCGAGTCCTGGGAAACATCATTTTCTGCATGATTTCCTGAAGTGGCATAGTGCCCCGGGAGAATTTTTTATGGATATGAGCTTATTTGGCGAGGGGTTGTTGCTGGTGGTGGCGGGGATGGCGAGTGTTTTTGCGTTTTTGGCCCTGTTGGTGGGGGTCATGCACGGGGCGGCGGCGGTATTTGCCCGGTGGGCGCACCTGTTTCCTGAGCCGCCGACCCCGCAGCCGCACTTGAAGAGCCTGACCGCGGACCAGTCGGAAATCGCGGCGGTTATGGCGGCGATCAAGGCGTATTTGCAGTAGACGATCATTCATTTGGAGATATTTCATGGCAATCAAGAAGATTCATGTCCTGAACACGGCCTTTCGGGACGGGTTTCAATCGGCATTTGGCGCGCGGGTATTCACGAAGGATTTTCTGCCGGCGGTGGAGGCGTGTGTTGCAGCGGGGCAGACGCATTTTGAAGCGGGGGGCGGGGCGCGTTTTCAGAGTCTGTATTTCTATTGCAACGAAGATGCTTTTGCGATGATGGACGCCTTTCGCAAGACGGTAGGTCCGGCGGTGGATTTGCAGACGCTGGCGCGGGGGATCAACGTGGTGGGGTTGGATTCGCAGCCGCGCGACGTGATCAAGCTGCATGCCGAGCTGTTCAAGAAGCACGGCATCACGACCATTCGCAACTTTGACGCGTTGAACGACGTCAACAACCTGGTGTACAGTGGCCAGTGTATTCACGAGGCGGGCCTGCGGCACGAGGTGGTGGTCAGCGTCATGGAGCTGCCGCCGGGGTGCAGCGGCGCCCATACGCCGGCGTTCTATCTGGATATCCTGCGCCAGATACTCGATGCGGGCATTCCCTTCGACACGGTCTGTTTCAAGGATGCCTCCGGCACGCTGGTGCCCCGCAAGGTCCATGAGACCATCCAGGGCGCGCGCGGCCTGCTGGGCGACCAGGTTCACCTGGTGTTTCATTCCCACGAAACGGCCGGAATTGGCCTGGCCCAGTATCTGGCTGCGCTGGAAGCCGGCGCCGACCAGGTGGACTGCGCCCTGGCGCCCACCTCTGGCGGCACCTGTCAGACCGATATTCTGACCCTCTGGCATGCCCTGCGCGACAGCGCCTTCGATCTCGATGTGGATATTGACAAGATGCGCCGCGCGGCCGAGGTCTACAAGGAATGTATGCGCGAGTACTTCATGCCGCCGGAAGCCACCATGGTCGAACCGCTGATTCCCTGGTCGCCCATGCCCGGCGGGGCGCTCACCGCCAACACACAGATGCTCCGGGACAACCAGCTCATGCACCGCTATCCCGAATTTATCGCCGCCATGGGCGAAGTGGTGCGCCGGGGCGGTTTCGGCACCTCGGTCACCCCGGTTTCCCAGTTCTACTTCCAGCAATCCTTCAACAATGTCATGTTCGGCCCGTGGAAGCGGATTGCGGAGGGCTATGGCAAAATGGTGCTGGGCTATTTCGGCAAGACGCCGGTCGCCCCGGATCCGGAAGTCGTCCGACTGGCTGCCGAACAGCTCAAGCTGGAACCGACCACGGAATCGCCGTTGGAAATCAACGACCGGGATCCGGACAAGGGGCTGGCGGCGGCGCGGCGGATGTGCCAGGCGGCCGGGATTATCGAGACGGACGAGAACCTGTTCATTGCGGCCACCTGCAAGGAAAAGGGCATTGCGTTCTTGAAGGGCGAGGCCAAGGTCGGCGTGCGGAAGATCAAGCCCAAGCCCGAGGGGGAAGCGCAGGCGGGGGGTCCCCGGGGATTCACGGTGCAGGTCAACGGCAAGCCCTACGCGGTGGTGCTGGACGGCGAGCGGGCCACGGTCAACGGCAAGACGTACAATGTCGAGGTCAAGGAGGGGGTCGGCCCGCAGGGGCCGGTTCCGCCGGATAAGCAGGGCGCGGCCTCCGCGGACGCCAAATCGGTGAAGGCCCAGATGCCGGGCGCGGTGGTGCGGGTCCAGGTGGCCGTGGGCGACAGCGTGCAGCCCGGCGATGTGCTGCTGGTGCTCGAGGCCATGAAGATGGAAGTCGAGGTCAAGGCGCCGACCGCGGGGACCGTCACGTCACTGGCCGTCAGCGTGGGCGATCAGGTCACCGCGGGCAATCCCTTGTTGTGGCTGAATTGAGGAGCCGACCGTGTTAAAGACTCTATTGGGATATTTGCTGGTTCTTTCGTTTGTGTGGGTTGGCGCGGTCCGGGCCGTGGATGCGCCGGCGCCGCCGGTGTCTGAGACCGGCGCCGCCGCCCGGGGCTCGGCCTTGGGGCAGCTTTGGCGCTCGACCGGCCTGGCCGGCTTCATGGCCGACAAGGCCGAGCCGGGCGAGCCGGGCGGCGAGCGGCGCGGTCTCTTGCCGGCGGGCCTCGGCAAGCTGGCCATGATGGTGATCTGTCTCGGGTTGCTCTACCTGGCCATAGCCAGGAAATTCGAGCCGTTATTGCTGTTGCCCATTGGCTTCGGGGGGTTACTGGCCAACATCCCCCAGGCGGGGATCGCAGCGCCCGGTGGATTCCTGTACCAGATCTATGAATTCGGGATTGCCACGGGGCTCTTTCCGCTATTGATTTTCATGGGCGTCGGGGCCATGACGGATTTCGGCCCCCTGCTGGCGAATCCCAAGACCGCGCTGCTGGGCGCCGCGGCGCAATTCGGCATCTTCCTGACCCTGCTGGGGGCGCTGGCGCTGAATGTCATTCCCGGCATCGAGTTCAGTCTGGCCGATGCCGCCGCCATTGGCATTATCGGCGGCGCGGACGGCCCGACGGCCATCTTCCTTGCTTCGCGCCTCTCGCCCCGGCTGCTGGGCTCGATCGCGGTGGCCGCCTACAGTTACATGGCCCTGGTGCCCATTATCCAGCCGCCCATCATGCGCTGGCTGACCAGTCCCGCCGAGCGCCGGATCGAAATGCGCCAGCTCCGCCATGTCAAACGCATCGAGAAGATCTGTTTTCCCCTGTTGGTGCTGGGGTTGTGCGCCCTGCTGCTGCCCAGCGCCGCGCCGTTGATCGGGGCCTTGATGTTCGGCAATCTCGTGCGGGAAAGCGGAGTGGTCAGTCGGTTGGCCGATACGCTCCAGAACGCGCTGATCAACATCGTCACCATTCTACTGGGCCTGGCCGTCGGCTCGAAGCTGGCCGCTGGCCAGTTCCTGCACGGGGAAACCGTCGGCATCCTGCTGTTGGGCCTGGTGGCTTTCTCCGTCGGCACGGCCGCCGGGGTGCTGCTGGCGCGGCTGATGAACCGGTGCACGCGGGAGCCGATCAACCCGCTGATTGGCGCGGCGGGCGTCTCGGCCGTGCCCATGGCGGCACGAGTGGTGAATCAGGTGGGACTCGAAAGCAACCCCCACAATTTCCTGCTCATGCACGCCATGGGGCCCAACGTCGCCGGGGTGATCGGTTCGGCCGTCGCCGCCGGATTGCTGCTGGCCCTGGTGGGCGGTTAGAGACCGTAGTCGGCGGGCGTGAATTTGCTCTGGTCCACTTCGCCGAGCATGCGTTCAATGAACGCGTCTTCCGCGGTGGGCAGGTCGGCCAGGGCTTCATCGAGGGTATCAAGCCAGGACAATTCGCGCTCGGGGATGGCGACCTGGCCGTTGGCCTGGGCTTCGCGCAGCAGGCGCAGGGTGGTGGCCGCGGCGGCTGTGCCGGCCTGGTAGGCATTGGGGGCCTCGACGATGGATTGGGCGATGGCAATCACCGCGTCCGGGGCGAGGATATAGGCCTGGGGATCGAGGGCGGCATCGCTGCGCACCAGCCAATCGCGGAATTGGCGATGGGCGGCGGGGCCGTCGGCGGCGGCCGTGTTCATCAGGCGGCAGTCGTAGATCAACTGTTCCACGTAACAGGTGGGCGCCATGCCGGCCAGCAGCTTGATGTGCTGCACCGACTCGTTGCTCCAGGTGTCGCAGAGGGCGGCGGCGACATTGCCCACGCGGCTGAGATGGGCGCAGGCGGCGGTCTTGCCTTCCATGGCCATGGGATAGCCGGTAATGGCCTTGAGGTACACATTCTCGTAGCCGCAATCCTTGCCCGGGCCCACCGCGCCGCATTCGTAGGCCGCCAGGCTGCGCACGGCGCTGACCGCGCGGACCACCGCCGCGAACACCCGCGGAATGTAGCTGCGCTCGGCCAGCACCATGGCGGTGTTGCCGAAGCCGCAGGCGGTGTCGCCCGCGCAGATCACCCCGTGACGGTCCGCAATGCCCTGCAGTTCGGTCCAGAGGAACCGCATGTCGCGCACGCCCATCACGCACAGGGCAAACAACACCCCCGGCAAATCGCACATGGTCAGCGCTTCATCGCAGATTTCCTTGCCGCCGATGGACTCGATGCTCAGCAGCTCAGCGCCCCGGGCCGCCGCGCCCTCGAAAGTGGCCAGCATGCGCTCGAAGTGTTCGCCGCCGCGCATCATGGGCGGCCGGACGATGTCGCGCATGTCGTTGGGCGTCATGCGCAGCACGCTCTTCAGGCCGTGGGTCTGATGGGCCTGCTCGATGCCCGTCTGCAGAATGTCCGCAATCTCGATGGCCCAGGCCGGTTCCTCCGTCATGGCCGGCAGCGTCTCGAACTCGACCACCAGGCCCGGCGCTTCGAGTTCGGCCGCGCGCTGGGTCACTTCGGCGATGATCTCGCGGTAGTGGGTGCGGACCGTCGGCATGGTCTCCGCGTTGATCGTCAGGGCCGGCAGCGTGAAATTGATTTCCGGGTAGACGACGCCCCCGCCGATCGTCAACCCTTGACGGGTGACCAGGGGATGGGGCGCGCGGCCGTAGAGCAGGTCATCAGCTTTGTTGATGGCCAGGCGGTCAAATGTCTTCTTCATGATGCGGTCCTTTATCCGGCGGGGCTTCCGGCCCTGCTTTGTACAGCCACCCTACGGCCGTTCAAGGTCGGCTGCTAGGACCGGGGCGCGAATATTTGGTGTTTTGGTGCGGACTTGCCCTGGCGGGCGGCTGGGTGGTAAGTTGGCGGCATGCCTACTGATTCTCAACGCCGTCCCGGGCCGTCCCGCGCGCCCGCCGCCGCGGCGCCGCCGGACTGGCCCCTGACTGCGGCAGTGTTTGACCGCCTGAATCGCGCGTATCGCCGGCGGCATGGGGTGGGGCTGGTGGCGGTGGATTCCGCCGGGCGCGTTGTTCACGGCCGGGCCGAGTGCGGTGTGCGGGGGGCGGCGGCCGTCTGCCGGTCCACCCGGCGGCGCATTGTGGACGAAGCGTTGCGCTGGGGCGAGCCGGCGTTGAACCTGTGTCGTGACGGCGTGCTCAACTGGGGGGTGCCCTTGATGCGCAACCAGCGGGTCGTGGGTGGCCTGGTGATAGACGGCCTGCCCCTCGAGCCGCCGCCGGGGCGCGCCGCGCCCCAGGCGTCGGCCATCCGGGCCGCCTGCGCGGATCTCTTGGATCTGGCGGTGGCGGAGAACCTGACCAATGGCGCGTTGCTTGAGCAGCGGCGCCAATCGAGCGGGCGGGAGCGTGAGCGGGCCGAGGCCATTCATGCGGTCAAGGATCAGGTCGGCGGCGGGTTGCGCGGGCTGTATCTGCGCGAGGAACCCGCGCTGTTGGCGGCGGTCAAGCGGGGGGACGCCCCGGCCGCGCGGCAATGCATGAATCGTTTGCTGGTGGGCCTGGGGCAGACGGGGCTGCGGGATCTGGCCTGGCAGAAAAGCCTGGCCCTCGAGCTGGTGGTGATGCTCTACCGCGGGGCGGTCGAGGCCGGCGCGCAGCCGGCCCGGCTGCTGGGCCTGAACTATGCGTCGGTCCAGCGCCTGGCGGCCATTGCCGATGAAGAGGCCCTGCGCCACTGGCTCGAGGATACCCTGGAACGCCTGCTGGCCGGCCTGGGGATGCGGGATGAGAATCCGGTCGCGGTGCGGCTCCAACGCGCCCAACGCTATCTGCAAACCCACTGCGCGCGGTCGGTGACCCGCGCCGAAGTGGCCCGGGTGGCCGGCATGTCCCCCAGTCATTTTTCGCATACGTTCGGCGCCTATTGCGGACATAGTTTCCGGGAAGCGCTTCTGCGCTGCCGCCTCGACCTCGCGGCGGAAAAATTGCGCCGGACTCATGAGCCCATTGCGGCCATCGCCCTCGAGTGCGGCTTCTGTGATCAGAGCCACTTCGGCAAGGCTTTTCGCCGCCATACCGGCTGCGCGCCCAGCGCCTATCGTCGCGGGCGGGGTGCCCGTCAATCTTTGTCGCGAGCCTTGTCGTGAGCTTTGTCGGTGCGCTCCCTGCGCACGGGGGGTGCGGGTGGGCCGGAAAATCAGGTTGCACCACAGAGGTACAGAGGACGCGGAAAGGAAAGGGGGGGGAGATGTAACCGCAGAGAACGCAGAGATCGCAAAGATGCGTTCCCCTTTTTGCGGATATTCACCTCTGGTTTGAGGTGGTGTGGGTATTCGGGACCCAGATGCAGTGTCCCCCAATCTTTGTCGCGCACCTTGTCGGTAATCTCATGATCTTCTCACGGAGGCACGGAGGCACAGAGGAACATCGAAGGTCGCATTCAGAATGTTTCTAACACCTGGCGCCTAACCCCTAGTCCCTCCCGAAACCTGACCCATGTTCTCTCAAACAAGTGATCAGTCTACTTGAAGGGGCAGCCGCCGCCGGCGCACCCTGTGCGGGGATTAGCGGAGGGGCAGGCGCCGTTGGCGCAGGGTGTGGTGGAGGATGCGGCGGCGGCATTGAAAACGGAGAGCATTCG
>JAIPIQ010000089.1 GCA_021734645.1 Fidelibacterota bacterium
GCCGGGGCTGTCCTGCGCCGTTTCCGGCGCGGCAGCGTGCTTTTTCGGGCCGACGAGCCCGCCGAGGCCGTCTGGCTGTTGCGGGCGGGCCGGGTCCAGTTGCTGCGCCGGGAGCCTGATGGCCGCGTCGTCATCATCCGGCAAGTCCAGCCGGACGATTTATTCGCCGAGGTGGCCCTGTTCCGGAACGGCCCCTACCCGGTCACCGCGCAAGCCGTGACGGCCGGTTCCGCCCTCGCTTTTCCCCGTGCCGCGTTCCGGGAGTGCCTGACCAACGAGGACTTTCGCGACGCGTTTCTGGCCTCGCTCTTCGAGCGCATGCGCTACCTGGTGGGCCGCATTCGGCAATTGAGCGCGCTGGGCGTCGAGGAACGACTGGCGGATTGGCTGCTGACGCAATATGGAGCCCGCGCCGTCATTCGGCCGGACGTGACCAAGCAGCAACTGGCGGCTCAGATCAATATCGCGCCGGCGACGCTCAGTCGCCTGCTGGGGCGGCTCAAGCGCGCGGACTTGCTCATTTGGCAGGGTGGCGTGATTCGGGTGCGGCCGGCCTTCTGGGCCGTGGCGGAGCGCCAGGGAAAGGGCTGAGTGCGACCGGCTCTCACCGGGCCGCGCCGCCCGCCCGAGTTCACGGTTGGGGCCCCACCCTCTGCACTCCCGGGAGAATTCTTTCTGGCGCCCTATCGTTCATCCGCCAGCCAGGCGTCCACGCAGGCTTCATCGGCTTCGTCGTATCCTTCGAAGGTATTGCGCATAATGTCCCAGTAGTCGGAACTGGGGTGCTCGGCGAGGCTATACGTGTCGTCCCAATAGAGTCCCCGCCGGGCCTGGCGCCGCCACTCGCGGAAGGCCTCTTTATTGTATCGCACGAGGTCGCGGTGGGTTTGCTCATAATCGGCCAGCGCGCGCAATTCGGCGTCCAGCGCGGCCGCGACCTCGGGATGTTCCGCGCGCAGGTCGTGGAGTTCGTCCGGATCCTGCTCGAGGTCGAACAATTGAGCGGGGAATCCCATATAGACGACATACTTCCAGTGGTCACGGCGCAGCATGTAGGCCGAGGTGTTGAGGGTCATGCCCGTGAAGGACGCGTAGACGGCGTCGCGGCCGGGGCGGGCGTGGCCCGCGGCCGACGGCAGCAGCGATTGGCCGGCCAGGCCGGGACGCGGCGGCTGACCGGTCATTTCCAGAAAAGTCGGACAGAGGTCAACCAGCGAGACCAGGTCAGGAATCCGGGCGCCGGGCGCGATGCCGGGGCCGGCCAGGATCAGCGGAATCCGGACTGACGCCTCATACATGGATTGCTTGGCCCATTCACCGTGTTCCCCCGCCTGCTCGCCATGGTCGGCGGCGAAGACGAAGTAGGTCGAGTCCAGCAGGTCCAGTTCACGCAGCGTGTCATACAGGGCGCCGATCATGGCGTCGGCTTCGGCGCACATGGCGTAGTATATCCGGCGCACGAGGCGGATGGCCGCCTCGTTGCCCGCATGCTGCCACCCCTTGGCAAGCCGTTGATACAATCGCGCGGGATGAGTGGTCGGGTCGGGAGGCGGCAGGTCCACCGCGTCCGCCGGGATCTTGTCGAGCCAGTAGGCATTCGTGCGAAAGGGGGTATGGACCAGGCCGGTGCTGAGGTTCAGGAAGAACGGTTTCTCCGCCCCCGCCTGGGCGCGCAGAAACGCCTGCGCCTGGTCAATGAGCTGCCAGTCCTTCTCATGGCATCGGGGATTGCGGTCCGGCTCGACCACGGGATCCTGGATTTGCGGCAACTGCCTATGGCTGGATTTGGGCAGGCCGACGGGCGCCAGCCAGGCGCCCACGCGGGCGAACAGCGTATGCCCGCCAGCCATATAATCGAGTTTACCCAGGCTGCAGAGCGTATGCGTCTTGGGCAAGTCGTCCAGCAGCGCCCACATGCCGGGTTGCAACCCCTTGAAATTGTTCCAGCTCTCGAGTTCATGGGTATAGCGGCCGGACCACAGATTGGCGCGGGCCGGGCAGGAAATCGGGTGACTGGTGTAGGCCTGCTCGAACCAGGCGCCCGCGCCTGCCAGCCGGGTGATGTTGGGCGTAGCCTCCTTGAGCGCGGGGTGCCCCGTCAACCCCAGTTTGCGTCCATCCCAACTCTCCGCCAGGAACAGAACAACGTTACGTGGTTTCATCATGAGTCCTTTCATTGCGCCGCTTCCGGCAATCCCGCGGCAAGAGAAGATTCATATTAGCCACGGTCCGGGCCCCGCACAACTCGATTCGGAAATCCATTCCGGCATTGTGTGCTGAGCGCGTTTCCGGTAGGCTTACGGGGCAATGCAACCCAATGGTTTGATAACATTACTGACGGATTTCGGTTGGCAGGACGGCTATGTGGCGGCCATGAAGGGCGTCATTCTGTCGGCGGCGCCGGCGGCGCGGCTGGTGGATGCGGCCCACGACGTCCAGCCCCAGGATATTGTGGGCGCGGGCTGGGCCCTGGCGCAATACTGGGCCTGCTATCCGGCGGGTACGATACATCTGGCGGTGGTGGATCCGGGGGTGGGCACGGATCGGGCGGCCTTGCTGGCGGAAGCCGACGGCCAGTGGTTCCTGGCGCCGGACAATGGCCTGCTGGATTTTGTGGCCGCGGCGGCGGCGCAATATGCCGTGCGGCGGTTGCGGCCCGGCTGGCACCGGCCCGCGGGCTGCGCGGCCACGTTTCACGGGCGGGACATTTTCGCCTATGCCGCCGGGCGCCTGGTCGCGGGCGATGATCCTGCCGCCTTCACCGACTCGCTCGCGGCGGCCAGCCCGGCGGCGTTACCTGCGCCGCGGCCCAGCGGGCACGGCCTTGCCGGCCGGATCATCCACTGTGACCGCTTCGGCAACTTGATCACGAATATTGCGGCAGCCACGGCGGCGGAAGCGGTGCCGCGGCCCTGGCATGTGCTGGTGGCCGGCTATGTGTTCGAGCAGGTGCGCCGGACGTACGCCGACGTGGCGCCCGGCGAGAAGCTGGCCCTCTTCGGCTCCTCGGGTCTGCTCGAGCTGGCCATCAATCAGGGCTCGGCCCGCGAGCGTCTGCGCCTGGACCGCGGCGCCCCCGTACAATTGCGAACCAAATCAGGAGGATCCGGCCATGAAACCGACCCAGACTAATGCCTGGCGCGCCTTGAAAACCCAGGCCCGGGCAAACCGCAAACTTTCGCTGCGCGATTTGTTCGCGGCCGATGCGGCGCGCGGCACGCGCTGGTGCGCCGCCGCGGGCGACCTCTATCTCGATTACTCAAAGAACCGGGCAACGGACCAGACCCTGGCGCTGCTGCTCGAACTCGCCCGCGAAGCCAACGTGGCCGGCGCGGCCCGGGCGATGTTCGCGGGCGAAAAAATCAACGGCACGGAGCAGCGGGCCGTCCTGCACACGGCGTTGCGGAAGCTCGGTCCCGGAGCGGTCTGCGTGGACGGCCAGGACGTCATGCCCCAGGTGCGGGCGGTCCGGGACCAGATGCAGCGCTTTGCCGAAGCCGTGCGTGGCGGCGCCTGGACCGGTTTTACCGGGCGGCCCATCCGCACCGTGATCAACATCGGCATTGGCGGCTCGGATTTGGGGCCTTGCATGGCCTATGAAGCCCTGAAACCCTATGCCGACCCGGGGCTGCGGGTGCGCTTTGTCAGCAACATTGACGCCAGTCACCTGGCCGAAGCCCTGCAAGCTGCCGATCCGGCCGAGACCCTGTTCATTGTGGCGTCCAAAACGTTCACCACCCAGGAGACCATGACCAATGCCCAAAGCGCCCGCGCCTGGCTGGTGCGCGGCCTGGGCGCCGAGGAGGCCGTCCGCCGCCATTTCGTCGCGCTCTCGACCAATCTCGAAGCCGTGGCGGCCTTCGGCATTGACCCGGCCAATGCCTTCGCCTTCTGGGACTGGGTCGGCGGGCGCTACTCGCTCTGTTCGGCCATTGGTTTGTCCCTGATGATCGCCATCGGCCCCGAGCACTTCACAGACCTGCTGGCCGGGTTCGAGCGCATGGACCGGCATTTTCTCGAAACGCCGCCGGCCGAAAACCTGCCAGTGCTTCTGGCGCTCTTCGGCATCTGGTACAACAACTTCCTCGGCGCCGAGAGCTATGCGGTGCTGCCCTACGATCAATACCTGCACCGCTTCCCCGCCTATCTGCAGCAGGCCGACATGGAAAGCAACGGCAAGTCCATTGCCCGCGAAGGAACCCGCGTGACCTGGCAAACCGGCCCCATCCTCTGGGGCGAACCCGGCACCAACGGCCAGCATGCCTTCTACCAACTCATCCATCAGGGCACCAAACTGATTCCCTGCGACTTCATCGCCTTCTGCGAGCCCCGGCACCCTTGGGGCGACCACCACGACAAGCTCGTCGCCAACTGCCTGGCCCAGGCCGAAGCCCTCGCCTTCGGCCGCACCCGTGCCGAAGTGCGCGCCGCCGGCACACCGCCCCCCCTCGTGCCCCACAAATACTTCGCCGGCAACCGCCCCAGCAACTTCATCCTGGGACCGAAACTCACCCCCGCGGTCCTCGGACAACTCATCGCCCTCTACGAACACAAGATCTTCACCCAAGGCATTATCTGGAACATCTACAGCTTCGACCAATGGGGCGTCGAGTTGGGCAAAATCCTGGCCGGCAACGTGCTGCCCGAACTCACCGCCACAACCGAGCCCGCCCTGGCCCACGACAGCTCGACCAACGCCCTGATCCGCCGCTATCGCGCCGCCCGCGGGCGGTAATCAGGGACACAACCTCTATGTCCCCAGCGCGTGTCCCCAGCGCGGACACTGTCTCCCCACCTGTTGTATACAGAGACATTGCGCATTATTGGTTTGAATCCGCGCAAAGACGCCGAGGGTCGTCGCGGAGATACTCTGTTTGCTCGAAGCGATCAATGGTCTGGCCCGCCGCCTGCCAGGCGGCCAGCAGGGTCTTTTTCAGCGCCTCGATCTCGGGATTGGGCGGTTGCGCCTGCGCGGCGGGCACGAATTCCCAGTAGCATTGCCCCTGGTGGTTATGGGCATGATGAACGGTATAGCCCGCTTTTTTCATCAGGGGCCCGATCCAGCCCAGGCAGTGGTCGCAATAGTCGCCGGAGAAATCGAGCCCGTTGCGCAGCAGAAAGCCGCGCGACGGGCAGGCCGTCATTTCGACCACGTAGCGGTCGCCGACGATCCGACCGGTATAGCCCCCGGCGGGCGCCTCTTCGGCGAGGGTCTGGCCCCAATAGGCGTCCATCCCCGACACGCCCCGAGGCACAATCTGCTCGGCGGCGTGTTGCTGGGCGTCCTCACTGATGGCGGCGACCCAGTACCGGCGCAACAGGTCCATTCCGCCCTCGAGTCGGAGCCAGCGGAAGGTCCAATCGTAGTGCCCGCAGAAATCGTAACAGCCGAGCATCAGCGCACCTCCTTGAGCGCGGCGGGATCCTGCCGCAATACGCCCGCGGCCGCATAACGGTGGATGCAGGCGCCGTTGCCGCCCTCGACGCACATGGACAGGTCGGCGGCCGCCGCCCGGGCGCCACCCAGCACCGCGCAATGGCGGCAGTATTCCGGGACAATCCGCCGGCGGTGGCGCTTCAAATGCGCAATGGCCGGGCAGCGCCGCACCGCAATCTCCACCTCGGCTGGGCGTTCCTGCACGGCAACCTCGGCGCCGGGTTCGGCCGCGAAAAAGGCGCGCCAGTAGCGCGCTACGGCCGGCAGACCGTCGGCCCGCCAGTCGGCATTCACCGGCGCGAAATAGTCGCGGCCCAGATCCGTCAGCCAGCGGGCAAAGCCCTCCTCTCCGCGTTCGCGGAGGATGAAGCGAAACGTGGCGTTGATGGCAAAATAGAAATCCGCCGCGCCCTGCGGCTTGGTATCGGTGTATGGTAATGGGGTTTTCCAGGAATCCATCATGTTTTGTGTCCTTCTCCGTGAACGCCGTGCCTCCGTGGCATTCTTCACCACCCGCTGCGCTGGAGCGCACGGAGCGCATGGGAGTGCTGGCCAATCGGTCGCGCGTTAAAACTCTTCAATCACCTGTCGGCCTTCCAGCCAAGCGATCATATTCAGGACGAGATAGTTCCAGTTCTGGAACCCCCAGTTTAGGATCGGTTCACCATTTTCCGGCTGATAGTACTCGTGTAGCGCGCCGGTTTTCTCCAAATCCTGGCCGAATAACTTGATGGTTTTTTCGCAGAGATCGCGGGCCGCCTCGTCCTGGCCGTAACGCACGAACCCCCGGAAGGACATGTAATTTGCGATGCCCCATAGGGGGCCCAGCCAGGACGACGGATTGCCCGAAGCGCGGAGATTGTACATCTTTTCCATTTTAGAGAGGGTCCGCACCCCGAACGGCGCACCAAAGGTGCGAGGGTCCCGGTAATGGTCTTGGACCACGCGTGCGGCTTGCTCCGGGGTGGCCACCCCGGCCCATAA
Organism: Fidelibacterota bacterium; assembly: GCA_021734645.1. GTDB lineage: Bacteria > Verrucomicrobiota > Kiritimatiellia > JAIPIQ01 > JAIPIQ01 > JAIPIQ01. Next base: position 6,422 of record JAIPIQ010000089.1, read on the forward strand.
AGCCATGAATCCCGACCAGACCCCGATGCGTTGCAGCAAGCAGGGATAGTTCCGAGGTTGTCCCGGATGCCGGCCCCTACTGCCGGACTCGACCGGCAGCAAGTTGAAATCAACGCTATAGAAGAAACCGTCCCGTTCATCCCAGCAATGCGCTTGAATGGCCTCCCGGAGATGATCACTATCCCGGCGATACGATGCCGCCACTTCGTCAAGCCCCATCCGGTCGAGAATCCAGGACAGCGCCAGCAATTCCCGGTACATCAAACAATTGAGGTAAATGGAGCCGCTACTGCGGGGCGGCCGGTCGAACGTGCAGGGGTCGTTATCGACTCCGATGCTCCGGTCATCCTGCCAGAAGTAGAGGCCGCAGGCATGCCGGAAATGGTTCCGGTAGCAGTTCACGAAAAACTGCAGGTATTTCTGATCATCCCCCAGCCAGGCCACATCGTTGTCCTGCTGGCTCAAGAAAGCGGCGTGCTGAGCCAGGCAAGGTTTATGCATGTTATGATCGGCAAAGTCGTCCGGTTTAATAACCGGCGAGCCGTCGCGACGCACGCTGATGGGCACCCAGCCGTCGTGCCCGTAATCCCGGGACCACTGGATGAAATTCTGGACACACCCGCGCTCGTAGGGTTTGGCTTCTTCCCGATCATCTTCCGTTCCGGTCTCGACCAATATCTGTCGCAAGGCCACATTGCTCAACCACGAATCCCAATCCCACAGGACATCGGCATATTGTTCGCTGCCGGGTGTTAGAAAAGGATACTTCATACGCTGCCCCGGCGGACGGTACATCTGTTTGTAATCCCGCGATAACGTCTGGCGTATGCTGCGGATATAGCCGTGCATGGTGAAATCCATTTTCAACCCTTTGCTCTTCATTCCCCGCTCCGGGTCCTTCGAGCCTCCCGGGGCGCCGGCTCCCGGCGCCCTCTGATCGTGTAGATCGTCAAGCCCTCCAGGGACCGACCGCGCATCCCCCCGGTGGCGGCGCTGACCAGCCAGCCGACGATCAGGCAAGCGAACACACCAATGCCCGCATAGAGAAAGAAGTGGACATTGGTGAATCGCTTGACCGCATATAACACCAGGGCGCTGGCGCAGAAGCCGGCGAGGGCGCCGCTGCTGTTGGCCCGGCGCGAGAAAATGCCCAGGGCAAACAAACCGGCCAACCCCGCCCCGGTCAGGCCGACCAATTGAATGTATGTGTCCCACATGCCCAGCGAGCCGATTTTTGCCAGGGCGATGGCCGCGCCGGTGCCGAAGAGCCCCAGCAGGAGCGTCAGCCACCGCGCAAGCCTGAGGGCGCCGGCATCGGTGGCGTTGGCGTTGAAGCGCCGATATCCGTCGGTGGTGATGGCGGTGGCCATGGAATTCATGGAACTGTCCAGGCTGGACATCGCGGCCGCGAACAGGCCCGCGATGACCAGTCCGCTGATCCCGACGGGCAGCTGCTGGGCCACAAACCACGGCAGGATGTCGTCGGGACTGGCCACCGGGTTCAGGAGCTCGGGATGGGTTTTATAGAAAGCCCAGAGGCCGGTGCCGAGTGCGAAAAACACGAGTCCGCCGGGGAGCGTGATCACGGCGTTGGTCCAGATCGAGCGGGCCGCGCGCTGTTCGTCTTTCGTGGTGAGGTAGCGTTGGACGACCGTCTGATCGGCGCTATACGGCACCAATTGAGCCAGCCATTGGCCCAACACCACAACCCACAAGGAGGCCGCGGCCATGTCCCAGGTCAGGTTGGCCACCCGGAACTTATCCGCCGTCGTGCCCAGCGCAATGATCCCGCCGAGACCGCCGGGAACTTTCGTGATGATGACCAGCAGTCCCAGGAGCGCCCCGCCCATGAGCACCAGCACCTGCAGCACATCCGTCCAGATCACCGCCTCGATGCCGCCCAGCACGGTATAGAGCGTAGCGAGAACGCCCATTACGCTGATGCAAAGATAGATGTTCAATCCCGTCACGGTCGCCAACGCCAGCGAGGGCAGAAAGAGAACGACGGCCATGCGGCCGAGCTGGAACAACAGAAACGCGAGGCTCCCCAGCAGGCGGACGGTCACATGGAAACGCTGTTCGAGGTACTCGTAGGCGGTGGTCACGTTCAGGCGGCGATAGAACGGCAAATAGACATACACGATGACCGGCGCGATGGCGGCGATCATCAGGTTGCCGGGAAGGTAGACCCAGTTGGTCCGGTAGACCAGGGCGGGCACCGCCATGAACGTGATGGCGGATAACTGTGTGCCGTAAATGCTCAATCCCGCGGCCCACCACGGAATCCGCCGGCCGCCCAGGAAGAAATCGTCCGTCGTGCGTTCGCGGCGGGAGAAATAGAACCCCATGGCCACCAGCGCCCCCAGGTAGACCCCGACCACGACGAAGTCGAGCGGCTGGAAGCCCGAGGGGACCATCCGGGGCTCAGCCCACGGAACGCGTGGCGTCCGGACGCCCGGCCGGATCTCGCCGTTGGGGACGACGATGCGCCCGCGCCACCAGGTGGTCACCGTCGTGATGGCCGGCCACGTGCCGGCGTTGGGGTTGCCCGCGGGGTCAGGACCCAGATTCCTTGGCAGCCGCCCCAGGGCCGTCCAGGTGTCGGTGATGGTGTGATAGGCGAGGATGCGATCTGTAAATGGCGGCCAATGGTCTTTCAGCCGTTCCAGCTCCGTGGGTGGCGGTTCACCGTCGTGCCCGCCGAGTACCAGCAGGTGGGCGCCGCCCAGCGCGGGCGCCGGGGTCGGCGCGCCGGATACGGGCGCGGGCAGGTCGGCGATGCGCATCCAGCCCTCAGCGGGCCGGTACCGGTAGGCGTCGGTCAGAAACTCGCGGCGGACCGTTCCCGTGTCATCCCGGACCAGGTCACAGCCGCCGAACAGATAGAACGCCCCGTCCTGCACGCCGACCACATGGATATATCGTCCGGGGCCGGGCCACGGATCCAGCGCCTCCCAGCCTGCGGCGGCGTCGGCCAGGTTCAAACGCCAGAAAGTGCGCAGGGTCTGTGTGGCGTCGGGAGCGGCCAGCCCACCGGCGACATACAGGTGCTGGCCCAGTACGGCACCGGCCAGATAGGCCGCCGGCCCGGGCAGGGGGGGCAGCGCCTCGCGGACGAGCGCGTCGGCGTGCCAACGCAGGGCGTACACGTCCGCGAAATGGCTTTGCGCATCCCCGCCGCCCAGGCAGATCACGGCGTCTTCCCAGGTCACCGACACCCCGTAAGCGGTCGGTCGCGGCAGGGCCTGCTCAAGCACTTGCCACTCCCCTGCCGGCTCCGCCAGCAGATAGATTCGGTCGTGCCAGACCTTCTCGCCCCCGTCCCAGGGCCGCCGACCCGGGAAATTCGCTCCCCCGGCCACGATCAACCGGTCGCCCGTCACGCCCGCAAACGGACCGGCCACACCGACGGGATCCGGCAGCATCGGCAACTGAGACCAGTCCAGCACGCGGTCCGGATCGAAATCTCCCCAGGAGACGGCCGTCCAAAGCGCCGAAAGGACCAGCCAGACCCATGGCCCCGGGGTGCGCTTATTCATGTCCCCAGATCCAAACGTTTGCGTTGAGCATGCTTCAGGTATCCTTCCTGGCCAGATGCAGTTGCAGCAAGGCATACATCAGGTCGTCGCCGCCGGTCACGGTTTCGTAGACGCGTTCCGCCCGCCGCTGGCGTCCGTACGCGTTCAGCGCCAGCACGGTCGGCAGGGGCGAACGCCCGTCAAAGAAAAGCGCCTGCGCGTCATGGCCGAACCGTTCCGCCCGCGCCAGGTAGTGTTCGTCTCCCGTCAACGCATACGCGCGCAGCATCAACTCGATCACCTGGGCCATCTGCAGCGGAAGGAACCGCTCCTCCGGGAATTCGGGCAGCTCGTCAGCCAGGTATAAGGCCGCGCCGGCCAGCGCCAGCGCGCGCACCTCGGGGTCGTCCGCGGTCTGATCGAAATCCAGCAGTTCGAGGGCGAAACCCGCCGTACCGGTCCACAGGCCGGTGTCCCCGCTGGCCTGGCCCCCGTGATGATCGGATTCCAGGGTTTCAGCATTTGCATGACCAATGAAGCCCCGATCTGGAGTCAACGGGTGATCAAGGGCCGCGAGCACGAAATCCCGCTGGCTGCGGATGAACTCCTGAACCTTCTCCCGCAGTTCGCCTTCGACCACCGGCAGGACATTTTCGTGCAGCATGGCCGCGGCCCGCACGTTCTGCGCCACCCAGATAAACTGCCGGTTGCGCTCGCTGGTGCCGGCCGTAACCGCGCCATGGGGCGTGCGCCGCGCCAGACTGTTGCTGATCATCGAATCGAGAGCGCGCAGCATCTCGGCCCGGAACTCCTCGTCAGTGCTGTGGGCATAGGCCCGCGCCCAGTGGCTGCCCATCTGCCCGATCAGGCGCGGGTACTCACTGCCCGTGCGGGCTGTGTTCGGGTAGGAGTCCACATGGCAATGCCGACACCAGAGCGCTCGTTCGTGGTCGCCGACCTGGTAGCGCCAACTGCCCTGCGCGAAGCGGTTGATGGCGGCGGTCACATCGTCGCCCAGGGCATAGCTCCGCTCAAAATGGGGCCAGGCGGTCCAGAGTTCGTGATTGCGGCGGCGGTCATGCGTCGTCATCCAGGTACCGCCCGGCAGATGCCAGCCCAGGTGCTCGCCCCAGGCCATCAGTCCCGTGTTCGGATCCTGACAGTTCAGCCAGAAGAACCGCAGCGCCTCGTCAGCCGCCGCGGCGTACTTTTGCTCGCCGGTCACCTCGCTCAAGCGGTAGAGCAGGCTGTACAGGCGCTCGTCATGTGCCACGTTGGCGGCATCCGGCATCCGGTCAGCGGCCGCCGCCCACGGACTGTGGGGTTTGCGCGCGCCCTCCCGGATCGCCATCATCGTGACGCCCGAATTCGGATGGGTGTAGGGCTCGAACATGTCATGCCCGA
>JAIPIQ010000090.1 GCA_021734645.1 Fidelibacterota bacterium
AGGCCGTCCCGGCAGCCATGGACGCCCTGCTGGCTCTGCCGCCGGGCTTGGATTGGCACAGCGCCCTGGGGCCGGACTACGGCAGCGCCCGGCAGATGGCCTTCATGCGGGAGTGGCTCTTCTTCTTCCGGGGGCAATATCGCCGGGCGCAGGAATTGGCGGAGGCGCGCGATGCGTAGAACCAGTGCCTGGGCGGTATTTCTCCTGGCCTTGCTCGTGTTGGGCTTTGGCTTTCTGACGCCCCTCGGGCTGGTGATTCGCAACGGGTTCATCAGTCCCGACGGCCGGTTCACCTGGGCGTACCTGTTGGGCGTGTTCCGGAATCCTGTCTACCTCGAAGGCTTCGGCAACAGCCTGCGCCTGGCTTTGGGCACCACCCTGCTGGCCACCTGCATCGCCCTGCCTCTGGCCTGGCTGGCCAATCGCTTCACGTTCCCCGGCAAGAAATGCGTCAGCGCGCTCCTGCTGGTGCCCATGATCCTGCCCCCGTTCGTTGGCGCCATCGGCTTCCAGCAGATTTTCGGCCAATACGGGGTACTGAACGCCCTGCTCGGGTTGCAGGTTGACTGGCTCGGGCGCGGGCGCTGGGTGGGGGTCATCCTTTTGCAGGCCCTGGCCCTGTATCCCGTGCTCTACCTCAACCTGGCCGCCGCCCTGGCCAATGTGGACCACGCCATGGAGGAGGCCGCCGAGAACCTGGGCGCCACGGGCTGGACCAAGTTCCGCCGCATCACCCTGCCCCTGATGATGCCCGGTTTCTTCGCCGGCGGGACGATTGTCTTCATCTGGTCCTTCACCGAATTGGGCACACCGCTGATCATGAATTACACGCGTTGCGCCAGCGTGCAGGTGTATGACGCCCTCAAGGAGATCGGCGGCAACCCCTTCCCGTTTGCCCTGGTCTTCGTCATGCTGTCCGTCAGCGTTCTGCTCTATGCCCTCAGCAAGGCCCTCTTCGGCGGCCGGGCCTATGCCATGGCTGGCAAGGCCGCCACCGTCTTCCAGGAAACCCGCGCCACGGGCTGGCGGGGCCTGGCGGTGCTGGCCCCGTTCCTGCTGGTGATCAGTCTGGCCCTGCTGCCCCACTGGGGCGTGCTGCTCACCAGCTTCAGCCCCCCCGGCGCCTGGTATCGCACGGTGCTGCCCGAAGCCTTCACCTTCGCCAACTATGGCGAGGCCCTCGGCCATTCCATGACCGTCAGCAGCATTCGCAACAGCCTGGTCTTCTCGCTCCTGGCGGTCGCCTTCAATCTCACGTTCGGCATTGCCATCGCCTTCGTCGTGGTGCGCTCGACCCTGCGCTTGCGCGGGCTGCTGGATGGCCTGGCCATGATGCCCCTGGCCGTACCCGGTCTGGTCATGGCCTCCGGCCTGCTGGCCCTCAGCGCCTGGCTCAGCAATACCGCGGCCGTGCGCGCCTATCCCGTCGTGGGACAATGGCTGGATGTCAAATCCAACCCCACCGTCTTCCTGGTGCTGGCCTACGGGATTCGCCGGCTGCCCTACATGGTCCGCGCCGCCGTGGCCGGCTTGCAGCAAACCAGCGCGGGACTCGAAGAGGCCGCCGCCAACCTGGGCGCGCCGCCCCTGACCAGTCTGCGGCGCATCACCCTGCCCCTGATCACCGCCAACCTCATCGCCGGCGCCCTGCTGGCTTTCGCCTTCAGTATGCTCGAAGTCTCCGACAGCCTCATGCTCGCCCAGCGCGAGGATTTCTATCCCATCACCAAGACCATCTACGAGCTGTTCCAATTGCTCGGCACCGGCAAATACCTGGCTGCCGCTCTCGGCGTCTGGGCCATGGTGTTTCTGGCCGTCACCCTCGTGGGCAGCAGCCTCCTGCTCGGCAAGAAACTCGGCGCGCTCTTCCGCGTGTGAGGGGCCGCGGTGATCAAGTCAGCAGTGATCAGCAAACTCCGCCGGAACAACGCCATCGTAATCTTTGCCGTGAACTTCATCGAGCCAGGGGCAAGGAAGTCACACTCGAAGGCGTAGGGACAGAGAAATGGTGTCAGTTCGGGGGCTGATGAGGCGGCATGGGGTGAGTTGGCGGGCATTTTATGTTCGCTGTTTCGGGAATTATGAATAACTAAGCGCATGAAAATAGATGACCCTGCTCCAGAAGAACGCCACTATTTCTGTGTCCCTATTAGCTCCTATTAGCTCCGCGCGGGTTATCCCGCCCCCGAGGCCTGCACGGCCTCGAACAGGGCCGCGATATTCTCCGGCGGGATATCCGGCAGAATCGCCTCGTGGCTGGGTGAAATCACCAGGCCTGTGGGAAACAAGGCGCGTAACGCGCGGGTGCGTTGCGCGACGGCTGCGGGCGTGCCGCGCACCAGCAGGCGCTGGGCATCAATCCCGCCGCAGAAAGAGACCTGGTCGCCGAAATCCTGCCGCACCTCCTCGGCATCCATGCCGGCCGCCAGGGCCTGCAAGGGATGAATGACGTCCACCCCCATTGCAATCAGGTCGGGGATGATCTCGCGGATCGCACCGCAGGAGTGATAGATGACCTTCAGGCCGTAGGACTTTGCCTGGGCCACGAGACGCGCGGAACCCGGCCAGACATGCCGCCGGATCAGATCGGGTGAGAGCAGCAGGCCGCTTTGCGAGCCCAGATCGTTGCCGATCAGCACGGCCGTCAGGCGGTCCGCGGCTGCGTCCAGAAAAATGCGGTTGGCCGCGAGATAGAAATCTAGAATGCGGTCGTTGACGGCGGCGAACATCTCTGGGGCGGTCAGCATGGTCATGAGGGCCGATTCCATGCCGAAGGCCGCGCAGGAGTCCTGAAAATGAGCGGACCAGAGAATGCCCAGGCCGGCGTACTCGGGCGGCGCGGCGGCGGCCGCGGCCGCGCAGGCCGCGGGGGTCATGTGGTCGGCCGGGTTTGGCCAGGGAAATGTGTCCACGGCGGAAACGTCCTCGATATTTTCGAAAAAGCCGGGGGTGGTGAGGGTGCGTTCTTCGTAATTGCCTGCGTGATCCTTGGCAAAATCGAAGGCGCAGGCGATGTGATGGGCGGGGGGATGGTGATAGGGCACTTCAATCGGCCAGACATCATCGCCGATTCGATCCTTCAACGCTTTGAAATCGCGCGCCTGAAAATGACGCATCAAGCGGGGCAAGGCGTCGGGTGTGGGCAGGCCCAACCAGGAAGCCGGCCGGTCAACGTCGCGCCGTTCCACGGTGCGGATGAAGCGTTCGCGCTGAGTCAGCGATGGGGTCGTTTTCATGGGGCGTCCTCGGGGTGGGCAGCGCCTTCTGTCGGGCGCTCGAAGTGAATAACGTGTTGCTTGTCGGTGGTCAGGCCGGTGATGGTCTGCCGGTACCCGCCCGGCCACAGGATCTCGAGGGCGACCGGTTCAGCGGCCTGTCCGAGGCCGAAATGCAGGTTGAGGTCGTTCTGGTTGCCTTGGCCGGTACCGGCTTCCACCTGGCGGGTGATAATTTGGTCGCCAATGCGAATCCGCGCCTGGGCGCCGATGGCCGCGCGGTTGACGAGGCGCCCGTCGCCTTCAAGGCGGATCTTGATCCAGTGGTTGGTGGTGCCGGGGTTGAGGAACAGCCGGCCGGCGGTCAGCAGATCCAGGTGCCCATTGTTATTCACGTCCGCCCAGGCGGCCTGGTAGGTGGGCGGCAGTTCGGCCAGTCCGACGGCCGCATTGACGTCGTTGAAGTGCAGCGCGCTGTCGTTGCGAAAGAGCACGGGGTAGTTCATTCGGCCGAAGGAAGCCGGCGCGTACACCGTGGTGAAATACAAATCAAGCCAGCCGTCGTTGTCGTAATCAGCGGCGGCCGGGCTGGCGTAGGATTCCTGGTAGGGGATGCCACAGGGCCCCCGGTCCTCGAACCGGTACCCGTGCGCCGGACCGCGGTTGCGCAGGAAGCGGGACTTGGGCTGGTCGCCCCGCTGGTCCACATGCGCGAAATTCCCTGCAAACAAGTCGAAGTCTCCGTCGTTGTCGAAATCGCCCCAGGCAGCGCCAATCGAGTGGCCGCCGGCAAACCCCTCCGAGGTGGCCACGGCATTGTGCGCCGCGGCAACATCTTCCAGGATGCCGCCGCCGCTGTTGCGCCACAGGCGATTGGGCTGCAGCCGGTAATTGGATACGTAGACATCGAGCCGCCCGTCCCGGTTGAAGTCGCAGGCCGTGACGCCCCGCGCGCGGCTGCGGTCATCACGCCAGGTGATCTCAAAGGAATGTCCGCCCCGGTTGACCAACAGCAAATCGGGATGGGTGATCCCCTTGTTCCAGTTCTCGTAGCCGCCAACATACAGATCAACCCAGCCATCGCCCGTGAAATCCCCCCAGGCGGCGCCCAGCGACGCATAACCCTCCGGAAACGCGGGCAACTCGACTTCGATCAGGCCCTGGCCCGCGTCATTCCGATAGAGACGCCGCGCCGACCAGGAGTAGAAGTCAACCCAGCCATCGTTGTCAAAGTCGGCGGCCACCACGCTGCCAATGCGAGTCACCTCCACAAACCGCTTTCCCTCGTCATTCCGCCACAGAATCCCCCCCGCCACCAGGTCCACCCAGCCGTCCCGATCATAATCAACCCAGCAGGCCCCGCCCCCCTTGGCCGGCAATGTGAGCCCCATGGCCGCCGTGTGGTCCTCAAAGCGGGCGGCCCCTGCCAGAATCGGCCACAGGGCCGGCAAAAGGCGCCAGATGATCGAGCCCGTTCGGTTTGTACGCATGCCGACTCCTTCTCCAAAGTGGGTATGGAAGGGCTTATACCGCATCCGCCCTGAGGCGCACAGGAAAAATCATTGCCCCCGGCCGACCGGGGGCGGAAGGATGAGCGAGCAGGCAGGAATGCCGGCCCCACCTCGAGGTTCGCGGGGAGAGCGGGAAGATGGCGCTGACATTTTGGCTGGCTTTTCACTCGTGCCGCGCCGGAACGATTTTGCCTTCGAGATTGGCAGGGGAACGGTCGCCGTGGTAGATTGCCCTGCGCAGCAAACCTGCGGTGGACAATCCCAGGAGGAGTGACTGATGACGAAGACGTTACAGGTATCGTGCGTGCAAATGCACTGGGCCAAATCGCTGGAATTCAATCTGGAGCGGACCCTGCACTATATCCATGCGGCGGCGGAATCGGGAAGCCAGGTGGTGCTGTTTCCGGAAGCAAACCTGACCAGCTACTACTTTCCGTTCGTGGTCGAATTGGAGCAGTCGGCGGTCCTTGACGCACTGGAGCAGACCTGCGCCGCTGCCCGGAAGATGGACATATGGGTGATTGCGGGCACGATTCAGCGGACGCCGGATCGGTTTCTGAACCTGGCGCATGTCATCAACCGCGAGGGCGCCATCGTCCACGAGTACGCCAAGGTGAACCTGGCTGGACGGGATGAGAGGACGTATTGCCGTGGGGGAGACAAACTGTCCCTGTTTGAGATCGAAGGGGTGCCCTGCACGCTCGTGATCTGTCGAGATGGCCGCCACCCGGAACTCTACCGCATCCCGTCCATGGCCGGCGCCCAGATCCTCTTCCAGCCGTCCTGCAGTTCCGATGAGATTGAAGCCGTCTGCTGGAAACGTACCTCGGGCCGGGCTCAACAGCCGGTCGGACCCAATTCAAAGATGTTTCACTGCGTCGCGAACACAATCGGTGAATCGCCGGACGGCAAACAGACCTCCAGCGGTTCATCCTTCATCCGGGAACCCGGCGGCATCCCGCTTGCCGAGGCGGGATTCTACCAGGAAGAGATGATCACGGCCGTTTTGGATCTCTCCCGCGCAGATCGCTCGTACATTCTGGACAGTATGAAGAACCCGCCCTTCCTGAGCCACTACTGGCAACAGATGATCGCGGAAACGAAGAACAGGAAGGATCTTAAGCCGGAATAAAATGCAGAATCCTCTCCGGCATGAAATGGAAGAGCGGGGAGGGCAATGGGAACCCAGATGTTGGGTCCGCCAATTCTTGTCGTGAGATCGCTCGCTTTGTCGGTTTTGCCGAGCACGAGGACGAGAAACCGCTTCTGCGTCCCCATGTGGACATGTGGATCGCTGACGAAAAACACGGTTGACAGATGGCGTTGATGATTTAGGGTAGGGCCAGTTTGCCCGATGGTGTAATGGTAGCACAAACGGCTCTGGACCGTTCAGTCTAGGTTCGAATCCTAGTCGGGCAACCAATCAAGATGGGGTGCCAGGCGCTGGAACGGGAAAACAGTCCCGTTACAGCCGCTGTAATGGAAACCGGCGGGCGTTACAGGCGCTGGAACGCGTGGGGCCGCAAAGAGAGGGAAGCCGAATGAAGATTGCGTTGAACATGGACAAGTTGGGGACCGAAGCGGAAGCGGGCCACGACATGATGGTGGTGCTGAGAACGGCGGCCACGGGGGATTTTGTGGCGCGGAACGTGTTGTACTCGCAGTACCTCGGGCTGATCACGAATTTGGCCAAGCGGCGGGCGGATGACGTGGCGCAGATCAATCGCTTGATGGAGAAGGGGAAGGAGGCGCTGTTCACGGCCGTTGCTCAGTACAAGGAAGGCACGCCGCCGGAGAAGTTCAAGTTGCAGGCGCTGGAGGCGATCGAGCGGGCCATGGAGGACCGGCCCAAGGGGTGGCTGGCGCGGCTCTTCGGAAAATAGGGCGCGGCTGGACAGGATGACAGCAGCGGCGGGGACCCAGCGCGCGGATCTGGAATTGCGGCCGGTGGACTGGTTGCGGCCGTTGGATTGGACGGACGTGTGGGATCAGGCATCCGGGCCGGTCGAGGTGGATGTGGGCTGCGGCAAGGGGCGTTTTCTATTGGCGCGCGCGGCGCGTTTTCCGGCCAGCCGGTTTCTGGGGATTGACCGCCAGTTGCGCCGCCTGCGTAAGATCGAGCGGGCGGCGCTCCGGGGCGGGGCCTTGAATATCCGCCTGTTGCGCGCGGATGCGGCCTACGTGACGCCTTATCTGCTGCCGGATGCATCCGTGGATACATTCTATATCTTTTTCCCGGATCCGTGGCCCAAGAAAAAGCATTGGGACAAGCGCCTGCTGGACGATGCGTTCGTGGACGCCCTGGCGGCCAAGTGCAAGCCGGGCGCCTTGGTGCATTTCGCCACCGACCATCTGGCCTATTTCGAAAGCGTGCGCACGCGCTTCGAGGCCCGCCGCGCCTTCGCGCCCTGCGCCCCCTTCGCGCCCCGCCCCGAAGAACGCACGGATTTCGAACTGCTGTTCAGTCCGCTGGGCCCCATCGGACGCTGCTCGTTTCGCCGCACCCGCAGTTGATCCAAGCTGGCCCGTTGCAACAATGCCCCAGCGAAGGACGCCCGACAAGCGACGCCCGACGCCCGGCGAGGGGACAACCAGTGATGCGCCGGGCGTCCTGGCCGCGGATTTTTCACTTTGCGCGGGGCGGCCGGGCGGCCATTATGGGCGCATGAACAACATGCCGCTGTTTGACGAAGGGTTTCTGCAGGCGCAGTGGGGTCAGGAGTACGAGGATTTTCGGGATTCGCCCCTGGCCGCCGAGCTGCATGAGCGTTTCGTGGCCTGGGCGCGGCGCGAAGTGCTGCACGAGACCGCCAGCGAGGCGGCTTTCATCCGGCGCTTTTTCGTCGACTGCTGGAGCTATGCCATGCAGGGCGAAACGACGGGGCTGGGCTATACCCTGCGGCCGCAGTTCGATCTGGCGGGCGCCGGGTCGGGCGGCGGCGCGGGCCGGGCGGATCTGGCCCTCGGGCATTTCGGACCGGACGCGGACGGCATTCCCCAGGTGCTTTGTGAATTCAAGGACATCCGTTCCGGCCTCGATGCGCCCCAGAACCGCAAGGGCAGTTCCCGCTCGCCGGTGGACCAGGGCTTCGATTATCTGCATGCGGCCTACCAGGGTCGGTCGCGGGACGCGCTGGTGACGCCGGCCTGGGTCCTGATCACGGACATGCGCGAGTTCCGGCTCTACCTGCGGGCGCGCGGCAAGGCTCAGTGCCAGACCTTCGTGCTGACCGAGGATACCGATCCCCGTTGCCCCGCGCTCCTGGGCGACACCCCCGCCGCCGCCTTCCGGCGCTTCGTCTTCTGGCGGCTCTTCCAGCCCGACCTGCTGCTGACCGAGCGCGGCCCGGCCCGGCTCGAGTTGCTCCTGCGCGATCAAGTCACCCGCGAAAAGGCCATCGAGGCGACCTTTTACGGCGAGTACCGGGCCTACCGCGACTTCGTGTACCGGACCATTGTGGCGGCCAACCCGGATTTCGGCGGCACGCGCGGCAAGCTCGTGCGCCTGACCCAGCGCTTCCTGGACCGCTGCCTGTTCATTCTCTTCTGCGAGGACATGGGCCGCACCCTGCGCTATCCCCCCGAGCTGTTGCGCGATCTCCTGATCGAATACAGCGCCAGCCGCTTCTACAACCCCGAGGGCACGGCGCCCTGGGACGGCCTGCGCGAGTTGTTCCGGGCCATGCGCGAGGGTGGCGCGTTCGGCGCCCATGCCATCGGCCGCTTCAACGGTGGCCTGTTCGAGACCGATCCCGAGCTCGAATCCCTGCGGATTCCCGCCAAGGTCTTCTGCGCCCAGGGGCAGGGGGCCGGCGGCGAGGCCACCCTGCGGGCGCATCCCGCCACGCTGCTCTACTTCTCCGCCACCTACAACTTTGGCCAGGTCGGCGGCTCCGGCGCCCGCGCCATCGGTCTCTACACCCTCGGGCGCATCTTCGAGCAGTCCATCACCGAGCTCGAAATCATGGAGGCCGAAGCCGACGGCCGCGTCTCGCTCAACCGCCTGACCCGCCGCAAGTGTGACGGCGTCTATTACACGCCCGAATGGGTCACCCAGTACATCGTCGAGCATACCGTCGGCGCGCGCCTGGCCGATATCCGGCGCGAGCTGGGCTACGACGAACTGCCGCCCCTGGATGACGCCGCCCTGGCCGAGTATAAAGCCTTTCAGCACGACAAACGCCGCGCCGCCCGCGTCGGCGGCCAGCACCGCGATTTCCTGCGGGACTACCGCGCCCGCCTCGAACACCTGCGCGTGGTGGACCCCGCCTGCGGCTCCGGCGCGTTCCTGATCCAGGCTCTCAACCGCCTCGTGGCCGAATACCGCTGGGTCGCCGCCCAGCAGGAACGCCTCGAAGGCCACCCCGGGCTCTTCGATCAGGACGAAGTCATCCGCTCGATCCTCGCTCATAACCTCTACGGCGTGGACCTCAATCCCGAATCCGTCGAAATCACCCAGCTCGCCCTCTGGCTGCATACCGCCAGCCCCGGCAAACCCCTCTGCGCCCTCGATCACAATATCCGCTGCGGCAACAGCCTCGTCGCCCCCGATTTTTACCACAACCCCGAGAACGAGCTCTTCCCCGCCGACCGCCGCGAACGCGTCAATGCCTTCGACTGGCAGGCCGCTTTCCCCGAGGTCTTCGGCCACGGCGGTTTCGACTGCGTGATAGGCAACCCGCCCTATATCAAACTCCAGCACTTCCGCCGTGCCCAACCTGAAGTCGCCGCCTACCTCGTCAGCCACGACCAGCCCACCAGCCCGCCCCGCTACGAGAGCACCCGCTCCGGCAACTTCGATATGTACCTCCCCTTCATCGAAAAAGGCCTCGCCCTCCTCCGCCCCGAGGGCCGCATGGGCTACATCGCGCAAAACGCTTGGCTGGTCACGCAGTACGGAAAGGCTCTCCGTGGTAAAGTGAAACGCCTTCAGGCGCTGAGTCGCTGGGTGGATTTTCGGGGGTATCAAGTTTTCGAGGAGGCAACCACCTATACCGCCCTCCAATTCTTCCAGGGCCGCCCCGCTAACACCCTCCAATGCGCCTTCGCCCCCGATGGCAACGTCAACGCCATAGAATGGCAATCCACCGATCACATTCCCTATAGCGACCTGCCCGAGGAGGATGCCTGGGTCCTCGTCCCCGCCCAGGAAAGAGCCCTGCTCGAGAAACTCAGCCGGACCGGAAAGGCGCTGGGAGACCCGGAGAATACCAGGCAGATATTTCAGGGTTTGATCACCAGCGCGGACGCCATCTATCACCTGACCCGTATCGCGCCGGGCCGCTATCAGACCCGCGCGGGCGAGGAGCTGGCCATCGAAGACGCCCTTATGCGTCCACTGGTTTCCGGTCCCGAAGCCAAGCGCTATCAGCAGCCCCGCACGGACACCTGGCTGATCTTTCCCTACAACCTCGAAAACCAGCGCCCTCGACTTTTCACCGCCGCCGAAATGGCCGCGCGTTTCCCCCGCGGCTGGGCCTACCTCAAAACCCACGAATCAGCTCTCCGCGGTCGCGAGCACGGGGCCTTTGATGACGACCAATGGTACCGCTTCGGACGCAACCAGAACATCGATAAGCAAGAGATTCCCAAGCTGTGCGTGGCGGAAACAGTTCCATCCATGCGCGTTTCGTACGATTCGGAAGGCGCGTTCTACCTCAATAACGTTCGGGTGAATGGCGTTTTGCCCGCAGTGCCGGATGACGGCTGGTTTCTGCTCGGCGTGTTGAATGCGCCGGTCTGCGACTTCTTCTTCCGCAGAACGGCAAAAGTGATTGAAGTCAACAAGTACGAAGCCAACAAGCAATTCATCGCCCCGCTTCCCATCCCGGAGGCCACGCCGGAGGAGCGAGCGCGGGTGGGTGCGGCGGCGCGGGAGCTGCAGGCGCTGCACACGCAGCGCCGGGACTGGATCGCGGCATTGGACGAGCGCCTGAATAGCGCGCAGACCGTGCCCGTCGCGCCCGCGCCGGGACCCGACTGGCTCTGGGCCGACATCGGTACAGTCGCATCCTGGAAGCAGCATTCCTCCGCGCCCGAGGGCCTGACCGGCCGCGCCCTCACCGCCTGGGCCAAAGATCGCCACGCCGAAGCCCTTCAGAATCACCTCGACGAACTCGATGCCGCCCTCGAACCCGGCGCGCGCCTCGCCGTCGTCAACACCCCCGACCGCCTGGCCCTCGTCATCAACGACCGCGAAGCGCTCTGTCTGTACGACCGGCCGGAGACCCCCTGGATCGCTGTCCAGTGGCGTCACGCCCTCCGCGATGCCAATGTCACCGAGGCATTCAACGGCAAACGCCTGCTCAAACTCCTCTTGAATCTCCGTCAAACCCCCGATCAGGCCCTCAAAAACCGCATCCTCGAACTCGATGCCCAGATCACCGCCCTCGATGCCACCCTCGCAGCCCGCGAAACCGCACTCAACGACTTCATCTACCAACTGTACCGGCTCACGCCAGGCGAGATTGCGCTCATCAGCGAAGGACGCCCGACACACGACGCCCGACGCCCGGCGCAGATCGCATGACCTGTTGGGCGTCGGGTGTCCGGCGTCGGGCCTCCTTTGGGCTTGGCGGTCTGGCTGTGCCATGGCACGTTT
>JAIPIQ010000091.1 GCA_021734645.1 Fidelibacterota bacterium
AATGTTCACCGGATGCCGGTAATTCACCTGGATCTGAGTGATCTGACCAAATTCATCGGCGGCCACCATGTCCCGCAGCCGCTGCTCCATGGCATCGAAATAGAGAATGTAATCCACAAACGTATGCAAGTGCGGATGCGCGCGTTCGAGGTCTATTTCCCTGACAAAGTCGGCATAGGTGGTCGCCGCGGGCTTCTCGCAGAACACGTGCTTACCAGCCTCCAGGGCGGCAATGGCCTGGGGGCCATGGTAGCAATTGGGGCTGACCAGCCAGACCGCGGCGATGTCCGGGTTCTGGACGATGGCCTCGTAGTCCTTGACATACACGTCTTCCGGCAGCCCCAACTCGGCCAGCACCGCCTTGGCCCCCGCCTCGTTGGGATCGGCCAGCGCCACGATCGTGACATCGTCCCGCTCGCAGAGCCGCTTCATCTGCGTGGCGCCCATCCAGCCCGCGCCTACAAAACCCACTTGCAATTTGTCATTTCTCATTATCTGATCTCTCCTTCTTCTTAAACCAGTTGGCCGGCTTGTTCGGCCACTTTGCGATAGGCGGCGGCGTAGCGTTCGATCACCGCCGGCCGGTCATACTTGAACCAGGGCGCGCTGAAAGCGAGCTGGGCGATGCGTTCGGCCACCGGCAATGTGCCCGGGCCCTGACGAACGTCCCGCTGACCGAAGGCCGTCGCCGTGGGCTGGCCCTGGTGGAAGATATCCGCCTCATGAAAGACCGGGTGCGTATGCAGGGCGAAGTTCGCGCCGGGGCCGGCGGCCGCCACGCCCTCTGCCCGGACCGCTTCGCAGAATTTCGCGCAGGGCAAGCCGCCCAGCTCATCCGCCCGGTACAGCCCCCGGGGATAGTACCAGCCGCCCATGGTGCTGCCTGAACCCTTGGGCGGGCGATGCGCCCGGATACCCGGCACGCCCTCGAGCAAATCCCAGAACCGGTTCATGGCCTTTTGAATTTCCGCGATCCGCGCGGGATAGTACTTCAACTGGACCCGCCCCATGGCCGAACAGGTCTGGTTCATGCGGTGCTTGTGACCGCCGATGGGCAGCCCCTTGAAGCGCGCCAATTCCCCATGCACCGCGCCCTCGGCCGCCGCAAACCGGCTGGGCCCGCCCGTGCGTTCATAGTGCCCGTAGGCGATGGCCCGCTCGTAGAGTTCTTGATCGTTGGTCAGCAACATGCCCGCTTCGCCGATGGCGAAGCTCTTGCCGCACATCATGCTCATCCCCGCGATGTCGCCTAACGTGCCACAGGGTCGCCCCTGGTAGAGCGAGCCGTGCGCGTGCGATACGTCCTCGATCACCTTGACGCCATGCTTGCGGGCGATGGCCAGGATCGGATCCATGTCGCAGGGATGGCCGGCGTAGTGCACCACCACGATGGCCTTCGTGCGCGGCCCGATGCGGTGCTCGATGTCGTTGGGATCAACGCACAGGGTCACCGGGTCAATGTCCGCAAAGTTCACCGTGGCCCCCAGATGCAGGACCGCCGCACAACTGGCCCAGTAGGTCATCGCGGGACAAATCACCTCGTCGCCCGCGCCGATCCCGCAGGCCCAGAAGGCCCCCAGCAGTGCGGCGGTGCCGTTGCAGTAACCCAGCCCGTACGGCACGCCCACCCAGTCCGCATATTCGCGCTCGAAGGCCTTGGTAATGTCCGTGCGCGACATCGCCCCTGCGCGCAGCACATCGAGCACCGCTTGCTCATCTTCCGCCGTCACAATCGGCCAATGAAAGAGCGCGGCGTCCTCCTGCTCAACCGTCTTGGGCCCGCCCAGCAGGGCAAGTTGCGTTCGGTTGTTCGTCGTCATGTCGTCTCCTTTGTTCGTTGTCATGTCGTGTCCTTTTCGATTCGTAGATGAGGTGCGGCCGCCCTACTCCCAGGCCAGCGAATAATCCCGCGCCTCGGGCTTCGGATGGCCGCCGGGGCCGTACCCGTCCGTGCGGGTCGATACTTTTGCCAGCGGCACAAAGCGCTTTTCCATCCGGTCGTCCGCGACCTCGTACTCGAAGAAGCCCATCGTACCATCGCCATCCGGCCAACGCTTGACCCACTGTGAACCGCATGTGGCCGGCGCAAGGTCGAAGTGGATCCCCTCTGCCTCGTGATCCTTGCGGCAATGAATATGCCCGGTGACCACGCGCGTCGTCCCCGTGGCGTGAAAGAGTTCCAACAAGCGGCTCCGTCCTGGCTGGTCGATACTGAAGTACCGGGAATGACGTGGTACGGGATGCCCATGCCGTCGAAGTCGGCCTTCATCTCTTCGAATTCCCAGCGGTGGATCGGGCCGTCGCGGGTTACATCGCCGCCGATGAGTATGAACTCGGGACGACGTGCGATGATCTGCCGCCGGGCGATCTGCCAGTTTTCCAGCCAGGCCGGGTTGAACCGGAAAGACTTCGGCGATCCGGGCTGCATGTCGGTCACGTATATAAAGCGCCAGGGGTTCATTTTCCAACCATTCCTTTCTTTAGCGCGAGGAACTCCCGCGCGTATCTTTGGCCAAATTCGCGCAGCGCCGGACTGTCGAAATGCACGGCATCACCTTTGTCGGTCAAGCCGTCGGCCTTCGCCAGTCTGAATGCCGGCACCCGGTCACACAGGGCGCGGAGTTCGCCGTTGACTACCGCAAAAAAAGCGTGACAGGTCTCGTGGTCTTTCAGGAAGGCGCCCAGTTCACCGGCGACAAATGGCACGGTCGGCGCCCGCAGGTCCGCGCGCAGGGCGGCAATCATTTCCGCCAGGCGCCGCCCGTAGCTCCGGGCATTCTGTTCCTGCTGCGCATCGCCTTCGCCCTGGTGCCAGAGAATTCCTTCGACCTTGCCGAGGGCGCCCGCTGCCCGGACCGTGGTCACGGCTTGCGTGTACAGATCCGCCTGCGGCATCCAGCGCGCGAGCGGCGTGCCGCCGACCGCACACGGAATCAACCCCATCGCCGGGCCCGGTTCCTGCAGAAGCAAGGCCTGGGCGAAGCTCATACCCAATCCGATCCCGGCGACCTCCGGCTTGTCGGTATGCAAGGGCTCCCGGGCCTCGATCCAATGCCCGTCCCGGAACATGCGAATATTGGGGTCAGGCAGGGCCGGTACGGTATCCAGCGGACCCCGCCCTGCCATGTTCGATTGGCCGATCAGCAGAAAGCAGCGGGCGGGCGCCTGTTCCTGTGTGATCATGTCCAGAGCTGCTTTGTTCATGACAGTTTCTTCCATTCATCCACCATAGCTAATGTATTCTCCCAGGGAAAATGGCGACGGATACTCAAGGGGCGGCATAAATCGGGCTCGACCAGGCCAGGTGGCCATCCGCCAGCCGGATGCGAACATAGAGCGGATTGTCGCGTCCCGGGCGAATATTGATATTCCAAGCGTGTTTAAGCGAGACGGTGGCATTCTCTTCGGGAACGCGGAACAGGCGCAGGCGGCGCCCCAGCCCACCGGCCTCGAAGACCGTGTCCTCCGCCGTAATGGCCGAGACGGGGAGGGTCTCGCGCACAAGCGGCGTCTCGACCGCCAGCTCGCCGGCGTCGGCCGCTTTCAACAACAGTTCGCAGCCGGCCAATCCGCCCGTGGTGATGTATTGCCATGAAATCCGACGTTCATCCGTCTGCGTCAGGGGCCGCTCGGGATTCCAGCAGTTGATGGGCGTGGCGGCCAGGCAGGCGTTCCCAACGACGGTCGCCGTGCCGTCCCAGTTCGTCTCGCGGCCGCGCCCGCGATACGCCGCGCCTTCCCAGAGCAGCTTGATGCGGCGGCTGTCCGGGGGGCAGTCGGGCCTCCAGGTGGCCACGCTATCTTTCCCGTTGAACACGTCAATCCGTTCGATCGCGCTCGGGGTCAGCACGTCCAGTTTCAGTGTCACTGCGGCGCCAGTCCCCGAAAAGGCTTCGCCCATGCGCGCCGTCCGTCCGTCCCCCTCGGCGTGCACATCCAGCCAGAGGCGCGTCCCGGTGGTGGCATAATGCCGACGGCGCCGCAGGGCATCAAAGATCGACTCCCGCGTGAGCGATGCGCACAGGAAGCAGGTCAGCCCGCCATAGGAACCGAATTTGGACGCGCCGGGATAGCTTGCGCCCGGACGGCCCTTGTGGCCGTCGCTGTTGGCGACGATGCCGGGCCTGAGCCCAAGATCAAACGCATCGTGCAACAACCACTCGAACGTGCCCCAGGCGGAATGAATCTCAATCGCCGGCGTCAGGCCACTTCCCACCGCATGTCGCAAGTTCGCGTATCGCCCGCCGACGTGGGCGTAGACGAACACATCGCGGTCCTTGAGGGTCTCGAACAATTCCCGGGCCGTGTAGCGGTCGGTGTCGGCGTCGGACTGGTCCGCGATCAGCGCGTGGCTGGAGCGATGGATTGTCTCGCCTTCGCGGAGAAACAGTACGTTGTGATCGCCGCCGAGATCCGTGTGTGCTGAATACTCGTACCCGGGGAACGTGATGAACCGACCCGGCGCATGAAAATCGGCGGTGGTCTGGTTAATCGTATCCCAGAATGCCCGGGTGATCTGGAAGTCGTTGCCCTGGTGCGCGCAGACGTCGAGGAACGCGCGATCCCGCGCAAAGGTAAAATAGTCGTGAATGGAATTGGTGCCGATGGTCTCTTCGCTCTGGCCGTGCAGGTCGCCCCAATAGGGGTTCCAGCCCGCCGCGGCTACAGCCCGCATGGGGTTGGCGCAGGCCAACGCGTTTCCCTCGGTATCCGACACCTGCACCCGGAGATCGCCCGCCTGCGCGACGACCAGATTCTCGATGACCAGGACTGGCTGTCCAGCCGCCCATTTCACAACCGCAGGCAAATGGGTGACCGCCAGGTTGGCCGAAAGTTGCACGGCCTCGACAGCGGGTGGCGCCGGGTTGCCCCAGGGGTCCTCGGTCTTGAGGCACAAGCGGAAGGGCTGGCCTACAGTGCCCTGCGTGGGTAGCACCGCCCGCCAGCGGACGGCCTTCCCGGGAATGATCTTCAGGGTCGGGCTTTCAGGCAGCTCCACGTAATCACAGGTAGCGAACGCATCAACGAGCACCTTGAGTTCGAACGTGTCCTCGCAAAACGTCTGCATGCGGATGCCAGGACTGCCGCCGCGCCGGTCGCCGAAGCGGATACGAAGCTGATCGCCCTCCTTGAAATAGCCGCGTACAATCTTGATGTACAGGGTTCGATCCCAGGGGCGGATGTTGTTCTTGATGTCGAAGCGATAGTCCAACGTCGCCCCGTTGCCGGCGATGATGCTGACGTAATTGGGCGCGGTCGGATCGTCGAACTGAGGCCCGGCCATATCGCAGGCGAAACGCCAGACGATTTTCAGGCTACCGGAATCGTCGAGGCCGAAAAATCCGGCCGTATAAACCAGTTCAAATTCCGTCCACGCGCCGGCCATTACAGGCGTGTTGGGCACGACGACGGCGCTGCCAATACTCTTCTGCTGATATGTTGATAGGGGCATGGTTGTTCTTGCTTATCGCAGGCCTTCCAGAACCTTGCTGATCGCCTGGCGGTACGGCGCTTCGACCTCGCGGCTGCAAATCGCGCCCTGGACCGGTTCGTAGCCGCCTTCGTCGTACATGGCGGCGGTCGGGATATAGTGATACGAGCAGTCGCCGTAGGCGGCGGTGGCGAGAAACCGTTCGGGGATCAAGCCCTGCGCGTAAAGCTGGTATTCCACCACCGTCTCGCCCGGCAGCGACAGGAAATGCACGTCCGGGCCGATGCTCATGCGGGACACCGTCGGTTGGCGCCACTGCTTCCACTGCTTGAGGAAGACCATCCGCCTTCCTGGTTGACTCACTTCCAGGGGATTCCGCGCCGCTGCGATTTTGCGCGCCAGCAGGGCTTCATCCATGTCGCCTTTGAGCGGGAGCTCAAAGCGCGCGGTCTTGAATGTCAACGGCCCGATGGGCGCGTCAATTAACCCGTGCATGTTATCCAACATGTAGCGGCCCAGTCGTTCGCCCAGCACCCGGATGGTCTTGTCCGAGTTGAGATGATATTTGCCGAAGGTGATATTCCCGCCACAGCCGGTGAAGTAGAGGTGCAACGCCTCCGCGTCGGTATGGCGCGTCACATAATCGAGCGCCACGCCGGGGATGTCCGCCCCAACCTGGTTGCGACGATAGGCGCCCATCGGATGCGAGGCATAGAAGTGCATCGCGGCAACCAGGCGATCGCCTTGCGCGTGAAACGCCACCGTCCGCAACAGAGGATCAATCACCCCGACCGGCTTTTGTTTCATCGCTTCGTCGGTACACATCGAGAAGCGCATGGCCGTGCATTTGCCGTTTGCACCCAGCAGCCGCCGGTTGGAGGCCAGCCCCGCGACGCGCCGTTCCGTCGTGCTGATGCGGACCACCCGCCGCCAGCTTCCGCCGCGCGGCCGGACGGCCTGCTCGACGGCGAGCCGCAAATCACGGTTCACCCGGTGGTAGTAATCCGGGGGGATGCAGACGGCATTGAAGCGCTCGTAATACGGATTGAGTTCCAGCGCGAAAAACATACTGTCATGCTGGTGCACCGCATGCAGAAAGACCTTGGCCGCCGTGGTTTGGGCGGCCTTGGCCAGCAGTGCGCGGGTTTCATGATAGGCTTTGCCCCAGTAGAAAATAATATCCGCCACAGCCCACACCACCCGGTTTTGCCCGTCGTCCAAAACCAGGCCCCGGACATAGATGGGCGAATCCACCTTGTCGTTGGGCACATAGGCCAGCGGGGCGCCGACCGGCGGGGTGATATCAATGCTAAAGGGGGCGATCTTGAGTTGATGCTTCATCGCGTTCTTCTCCGAGGCTCCTGCAAAACCCCTCGTGGCATGGGCATCTTGCCCATGAAACACGGGCTGGAAGCCCGTGCCACTTCCGCAGACCCGGGTTTTGTAAGAGCCTCATCAACTTTTCAAATTTCCAAGTACTTGTCAATATTTGCCGAATTCACGCCAGGCGTCAATTATGGCCAGGCCGCACTCAATACTCTTGATCTTCTGCGCGTTGGTTTTGCCGTTGCCGACATGGGCGCTGCCGGTGGTGCGCAGGGTGAAGCCGCCGCCCGGCGCGCCGTCCTCGATCGCCTGTTTGACCAGCTCGCGTATCTCCTTCATGGTGGTGGATTCCATGGGGAACAGTTGCGACGGAATGTTGCCGCAGAGCAGCATCCTGCGCCCGACTCGCTGCTTGGCATCGGCCAGGATATTGTCACCGTAGGGCGGCGGTTCGAGCGGATCCACTGCATCAATGCCCATGTCCGCGAACCGTTCGAGAAACGCGCCGCTGTTGCCGTGGCAATGCGCGAAGTGCCGCCCGCCGATGGCATGAATGGCGTCATTGACCTGCTGGTCATAGGGGAAGATCCACTTGCGGAACTGCTCCTGGCCGAGCCACGGGGGAATGAACATCTCCAAGGCATGGGTTTTGAAAACCAGCGGATCGGCCAGCGCGGCCCCTTTGATGGCCTGGATTGAATCGCAGACTTGCTCCGTGCAGCACGCCAGGAAGGCTTCCATCAATTCCGGTTCGGACAGCATCCACAGGTACACCTCTTCAATGTTGCTGTTCCGGACGAGCAGCCCCAGGGGATGAAACAATCCGGTGATGGGCACCCCGCGGACGCCGATGTCGGCGCAACCGCGATTGTACTCCGCCAGCCGGAACGGCCGCCGCTGCCGGTCGGCCTTGACCAGCCGCTGCAAGTCGTCCAGCGTCTCGACGTATCTCCGCTCCCAGTGAAAATCGCCGGGGTCGCCCTCGCCGTGCAAATCTTCGTAGGTGTGCTTGGTGACGGCCGTGAACTCCCCCACGGCCGTGGTATGAATCCGGCGCTTGCGCGTGAATTGACCCGGCACGTCCTCGATGACCTCCTCGCGGTAGGTGGCGTCCAGCCCCAGAAACCCCCAATCAAATCCGTGAACACCGAGAAAGTTATCGGCCTCGTTCTTCTGGAAGTCCAAAATCGCATCCGCGCCGGGCAGTCCCTGCGCGGACGGACTCAGGAACATCTCGAGCGGCACCCGGTCGGGTTCCTGAAATTTCCAGGCGGTCAATAATCGTTCTTTTGTGTTCATTATCTATGTTTCCTTCAATTAAGGGTCTTCCTCAGAATATGATGCGTATCCTTTGTAATTATGATTACACGCCACGCAGGAATTTACGTTCGACGCGCTCCAGCGCCTCGATCAGATCGTCGGCCTCTTGCGCGCCCCAACCTTCGTGAATACAGATCCGGAAGTGTAAGGCATCCGCGGCTTCGGCATTTGGCAGGGGCGGCGCAATGTGTGTGGCGTCGGCCGCACTCCAGGGCAAGCCGGCCGAGCCGTCGCCGAACACGTGCCGGGCCACGGCCCAGGGTTGCCGGGTGGGAATGAAGAGATACGACGGAGCAAAGGGGAGCCCTTGCTCCGTGAGCGCGGCAACGAACTCGGCCTTGTCCACCGTGTACATCTCCGGATCAAACTGGAAGAACAGGAACCAGTACACCCCCTCGCACCCCGGCGGATCGCCGACCAGACGGATCCCTTTCAGCGCGCGACACCCTTCCGCGACCCGCTGCGCGAAGGCCCGACGCAGCCGGATGAATTCCGGCAGCTTCTTCAATTGCACCCGGCCGATGCAGGCGTGCAGCTCGTCCATGTTGCAATTCAGCGCCGCCAGCAGGTTCCCGCCCGCCGAGGCCGCCGCGCCGACCCCCGCGCCCGCGCCGCCGGTCAGGGTCACCCCAAACGGTTTACCGCGATCGGCATGCTGGCGGACCTTCCAGTATAAGCGCTCGTCCTTGGTGAACACCACGCCCCCCTGCCCCCCGGTGGCATGGTGCTTGCCGAACATGGTCGAAAAGGCGGCAATATCCCCCAGCGTCCCCACCTTTCTCCCCTTGTAGAGCGCGCCATGCGCCTGGGCGCAATCTTCGATGACCGGCAGATTGTGTTTGGCCGCCAGTTCCATGATCGGGTCCATGTCCACGGGAATCCCGGAAATATGCGCGACCAGTATCGCGCGGGTCCTGGGCGTGAGGCGTTCGGCGATCTGTTCCGCGGAGGTGTTGAACGAACCCGGGGCGCTATCGGCCGGGACCGGGATCAGGTTGCACAGCGGCACGGGCATGATCCCGCCGGGATCGGAGATCGGGGGCACGATCACCTCGCCATAGGGCTCGAGTTCCAGCGCGCGCAACGCGACGTAGACCGCGTTCGTGCCGCTATTGACGCCATCGGCATAGCCGCCGCCCAGGAACGCCGCGAACTCTTGACAATAGGCCTCCTCTTCCGGTCCGTTATAGCCCAGGATATGACTGCCCTTTTCGATGGCCTCATCCAACAGCCGCAGCACGGCCTCCCTTTCCTCGACGCCAAACAAATGCCGCCCGGGCATGGGTGCCCCGCGGACTTTCGCCCCGCTGCTGCCTTTCACCGTCTCACCTATCGCCTGCATGAATCAACTCCTGGTTGTGACCTACAAACTAGCCGCTGCTTGCCGCTGACCGGCTTCCTTCATACCGGCTCATTCATAAAGGATATCTCGAACTTGTCAATGAACCGGTAATGCCAATAACATTACTTTACCCCTTCACCAGACATCGCTGTATTCGCCTGGGGCGCCCGGCGCGGCGCGCCCGTTTCCTCGTGCGGATACTGACGCGCCAACCCCCCGATGAGCCGACCTATTTCAATGGGAAGTGTAGCGTAACTAGATTGTTCACAATTAGTTATAGCAACATACCACCCGCGTGCCACCGGGATGTCATTGCCTGACCCGCTGGCGCGGTCCAACAGCGCTCCGCGGCACTCGCCCGCTGGGCGGCGTCCCGGCCAGCGCAGCCTTCATTTTCACTATTCTACGATTAGTTTTGTTCGGTCTTCATCCTGTCCGTGACCGCGGGCGCCGGTCGAGAGAGGCCGCAGCTCACGTCGGCAGGCGTTCGTAGGGGCGGCGGGCATGGCGCGCGGCAAAGGCCGTGGGCGAGAGGCCGACGCGCTTCCGGAAGGCGTGACTGAAGTAGGCCAGCGTCCGGAAGCCTGTCAGGCGGGCCGCTTCCTTGCAGCGTTCCCCTTTGGCCAGCAGCAGCTTGGCTTCGCGTACCCGCACGCGCACCAGGTACTCGATGGGGGTGCATTGCAGGTGTTTCTTGAAAAGATGGCAGAGATAATTCGGCGTCATATCCCCCGCGCGGGCCAGATCATCCAGGCTCAGCACGTCAGCATAGCGGGCTTCGATCAGTTCTTTCACGCGCAGCAGCTTGATGCCGGCCCGGGGGGGCGGCGCCGTACTTTTCGTTCGCAGCTCCTGAAAAATGATGAACAGCAGTTGCAGGGTCAATCCCCGGACCTCCAAAGGGTTGTCCCCGCGGGTCGTATAGGCCTCAAACAAATGATCAAAGATTGTGAATGCCTGCGGCTGATGCAGGAGATTCATCCGTACGGGCCAGATTTTGGCGAGACGTTCATTCCAGCCTCGATCCTCCTGGCCGAACGGCAGGACGTGCAAATAATAGTTCTGAAAAGGCGGGGCGCCCGTACGCTCGCCCTGCATCACGCTGCCCGGTTTGATCGCCAGCAGGTCACCGGTCTGATACGCCTGCCATTGCCCATCAATGCAAACGGCGCCATGACCACCGGCCGCATACCAAATGTCAAAATCACATACCGGCTTATCAACGGCAGCCGTCCACCCCGGCGTCGCTTTATGAAAGCCAACGGTCAGGGTGACCGGATTGACGGCATTCCAGAATTCCTGCGACCACAGCGCTTTATACGACGGCATAACGGCTCACTTTCCCTTGGGCACAATAATAGATCCCGCCTTGGAATCCAAGGGGAATTTGCAGGGGCGGGCGCCACCGCGAATCCTTAGCGAGAGCTGGCGGCGTCCCGCCCCGCCGCCAGCCTTCGCCGAGGAGGGGCTGCCTGAAAAGGTCCTTCCGGGTTTCCGGGGGGCTTCCTTACTGTACATTCTGCCGAATAAATAAAGAGATCGGCGTGCAGGAGTAGGTGTAAGAGTGGGCCGCGCACGAACTGTTTCGTGAACTGCCTCGTAAACTCCGACGGTATAACTCCATCGTAATCTTTGCCGTGAACTTCATCGAGCCGGGGGCGCGGGAGCCCACTTCGTCGCCACACTTTGGCTCGAACACTTGAGCGCCCCCCTTGCTCGGATACGCTTAGGCGACCCGCTTCACCGCCTTGCCGCAGATTTCGACAACGCCCCTGATCCCTCACGGAAGAAATGAACAGATTAAT
>JAIPIQ010000092.1 GCA_021734645.1 Fidelibacterota bacterium
CAGGCGCCGGATGCGCCGTATGCCGACTGTCCGTCTCCAGGCACGTCGCCGCCAGCCCCGTGCGCCGACTGCTCACCGCCGTCCAGAAGGCCCCGATACACAACGCCTCGACGCGCGCGTCGTCCCCGGCCACCTGCGCCAGCAATTCCTTGACGATTTCCATCACTCCATCTCCGGCCCGCTTCGGCCCACATGCAGGGTAAGCCCGCCCAGCCCGCCTGCCAAGCACGATCATGACTGAGGCCCCCCCCAATCCTAATCGCACGCTCTCCATCTCCGATCCCCCGCGAGCGGAGCGTAGGCCAACAGACCCAGCCGGCATGCCGGAGCGAAGACCGGAGGCGGCTCCGCCGGGATAGGCGATGAGACGAGTGCGATTGGGATGAGCGATGGGAACTCTCGTGTCCTGCGCCCGTGCGCGGCAACGCGACGGGGAATGGGTGTCGGGGAATGGGTTGCAGCCCGGGGCGTTTTGTACTATGAAGGCAGGCTTGCATGAGCATGAAAGGAGCGGAACGTGACATTGGAATTTACAGTTTTCCCGGCCATTGATCTGCGCGGCGGCCAGTGCGTGCGCCTGCGGCAGGGGCTGGCCGCCGAAGAAACGGTTTACGGCGCCGATCCCCTGGCCATGGCCCGGCGCTGGATTGACGCGGGCGCCACGTGGCTGCATGTGGTGGATCTGGACGGCGCCTTTGGCGGCACGCCCGCCCAGGCCGACTTGATCCTGCGCCTCGCGGCGGACGTTACGGTCCCCGTGCAGGTCGGCGGCGGCATTCGCTCGGCCGACACCATCCGCCGCTATCTCGAGGCCGGCGTCCGCCGGGTGGTGATCGGTACCCGGGCCTGCCAGGAACCCGAGCGCCTTGCGGCCTGGGCCGCCGAGTTTGGTCCGCGCCTGGCGGTGGGGCTGGATGCGCGCGACGGCTGGGTGCAGGTCGCGGGCTGGACCGAAACCACCTCGCGGCGGGCCGTGGACCTGGCCCGGCTGGCGGCCGCGGCCGGCATTCGCACGGTGATCTACACGGATACCGCGCGCGACGGCATGCTCACCGGCGTCAATACCGAGGCCCTGCGCGCGATCTGCGCCGCCGCTGACTGTACGGTGATTGCCAGCGGCGGCGTGGGGGCGGCCACGGATATCCACACCCTGCGATCCCTGGCCTGCCCCAACCTGGCGGGCGTGATCGTCGGCAAGGCGCTCTACGATGGACGCGCCACCCTGCCGGATCTGCTGGCCGCCGCGCGGGCGCCGCTGTCATGATCAATCCCATCAACTGCGAACTGACGACCCTCGCCAACGGTCTGCGCGTGGTCTCCGCCCCCCTCCCCCAGGTCGCCAGCGTGGCCCTGGGCCTCTTTGTCGGCGTCGGCGGGCGGCACGAAACACCCGCCCAGGCCGGCATGAGCCACTTCATCGAACACCTGTTGTTCAAAGGCACCCGGCGCCTGACCGCCCGGCAGATCAGCGATGCCATCGAAGGCCGCGGCGGCTATTTCAACGCCTATACCCAGGAGGAGTCCACCTGTTACTATGCGCGCGTCCAGGCCCGCCATCTCGAACGCGTGGCCGATATCCTGCTCGATATGTACCGCGAACCCCGCATCGCCCCCCGCGACCTCGAAAAGGAGCGCGGGGTGATCATCGAGGAAATCCTCATGTACCGGGATCAGCCCGATCATGTGGTGGCCGAATGGATCGGCGAGCTGCTCTGGACCGCCCACCCCCTCGGCCGCCCCCTGAGCGGCGAACCCGAGGATATCCGCCGCCATTCCCGCGCCGACCTGCTGGCCTTCAAGGAAGCCCATTACGTCCCGAACCGCACCCTGGCCATCTGCGCCGGACAGGTCCGGCACGCCGACTGGGTCGCCCTCCTGGACAAACGCCTGGGCCGCCAAACGGCCGCCCCCGCCCTCCGCCCCCCCACCGTGACCCGCCGCACCCGCCAAACCCCCCTGCGCACCGCCACCCGGCCCATCGAGCAGACCCACCTGGCCCTCGGATTCCGCCTGGACTTCGGCCGCCGCGACCCGCGCCGCTACGCCCTGCGCCTGCTGAATGTCCTCCTGGGCGAAAATATGAGCTCGCGCCTGTTTCAAAGCGTGCGCGAGCGCCGCGGCTGGGCCTATGCCATTCATTCCCACGCCCAGCTTTTCCAGGAAACCGGCGCGCTCGAAGTCGGCGCCGACCTGCGCCGCGACCGCGCCGAACCGGCGCTCGGCGTCATCCTGGGCGAACTGCAACGGCTGTGCGACACCCCCGTGCGTCCCGCCGAATTGCGCCGGGCCAAGGATTATGCCATCGGCCAGTTGCTGCTGGCCCTCGAAAACACCAGCGCGGTGATGCGCGCGCTGGGCGAAGGCTTGCTCGCCCACGAACGCATCGTGCAGCCCGCCGAAATCGTGGCCGGACTCGAAGCCGTCACCCCCGCGGAACTGCAAGCCCTGGCCCGGACCGTCTTTCTGGCGCCCCGCGCCAGCCTGGCTGTCCTCACCCCCGAAGCCAATCCGCTGGCCCCGGACCGAGCTCACACTCTGCTCGCCCGACTGAATGCCTGACTCGAAATCCAAACTTGCCCTGGCCGCCCCCCCGGCGCATGCTTCCCGCGTGGGTACGACCATGCACCAACGACTGAGCATTCCGCGGGGCGCCGCCCTGCTGCTACTGGCACTGGCAGTCAGCGCAGGCTGCCGGACGCGGCCCGGCGGACCCGACCGCACCGTAACCCTGCCCCCCCCGCCCGTCTGGCAGGATCTGGCTGCAGGCCGGGTGGTCAGCGTCAACCCGGAATATCAGTTTGTCGTGTTCCGCTGGACGATTGCGCCCGAGCCGGGCGAGATCGCCCGGCTCTACCGCGCCGCGACCGAAGTAGCCGCCGTCCGGGTCGCCCCCGAACGGCGCGGCCAGTACGCCACCGCCGAATGGGTGCGGGGCGAACCGCAAGTGGATGACCTCGTCAAGTTACGCCGACCCCTCCGGCCCGCCGGACCGGACGCTATGCAGGAGACCCGCCCATGATTGGACATTTAGGCCCCCTCGAAATCCTCTTGATCGTCTTGATCGTGCTCCTGCTCTTCGGCGCCCGGCGCCTGCCCGAACTGGCCCGCGCCCTCGGCCGCAGCTTGAGCGAATTCCGCAAAGGACGCGGCGAAGCCGAAACCCAGCCCGACGACCCCGAAGACGCGCCGCCAAAAGCCTGATACCCTCAACCGACCCGACGCCCAACACGTCATGCGATCTGCGCCGGGCGCCGGGCGTCCTCCGCTGATGAGCGGAAAACGGCTTGCCTCTGCCGGTACGCGGCGGTAAATTCTGCCCATGGTTTCTGTTTTCGTATTTCTGCTTTGATTATGTTGCGCGTGAAGGTCAAACCGGAGTTGTTGCGCTGGGCGTATGAGCGGGCCGGCTGGTCCCGGGCGGCCGCCGCCGAGCACATCCCCGCGCTGCCTGCCTGGGAGCAGGGCACGGCGCAGCCAACCCTAAAGCAGCTCGAAGCTTTCGCTCAAAAGGCTCATGTGCCGATCGGTTTTCTGTTTCTGCCGGAACCGCCGGTCGAACGCCTGCCGATCCCGGATTTCCGCACGATGGCCAATGCACACCAGCGGCACCCCAGCCCTGACCTCCTCGACACCCTTTACCTCTGCCAGCAAAGACAGGCCTGGTTTCAGGATTATGCCCGCGCCCAGCGCCTCCCGGCCTGCCCCTTCGTCGGAACGGTCACCGTCGCCGACAACCCCGTGGTGATCGCGCAGCGGATCCGCGAAGCCCTCGGCTTCGATCTCGAAGCCCGCCGTCGGGCGCGCACCTGGGAGGACGCCCTGCGGGATCTCGTTGCCCAAACCGACGAGACCGGCGTCATGGTCATGGTCAGCGGTGTGGTGGGCAGCAATACACACCGCAAGCTCGATCCCGAAGAATTTCGCGGGTTCGCCTTGGCCGACCCGTTGGCGCCCCTGGTCTTCATCAACGGCGCGGATACCAAGTCCGCCCAGATGTTCACCCTCGCCCATGAACTCGCGCATGTCTGGCTGGGCGCAACCGGCCTCTCCGACCTCGGGCTCGTGGCAGCGCCCGCGAACCAGACCGAAACCTGGTGCAATCAGGTCGCCGCCGAAACCCTGGTTCCGCTTGCGGCCATCCGCGCGGAGTATCGTCCTGCCGCGGCACAGACCGCCGAAGTCGCGCGCCTGGCCCGCTGCTTCAAAGTGAGCACGCTCGTGATTCTGCGCCGCCTGCACGACGCAGGACTCCTCCCCGCCTCCGAACTATGGCAGGCCTACCACGAGGAACTCGAACGACTCATGACCATACCGAGGGGTGGCGGCAATTTCTACCTGACCCAGGCCGCCCGCCTGAGCAAGCGCTTCGCCGCCGCCGTCGCCACCAGCGCCCTCGAAGGCCAAGCCTCCTTCACCGAAGCCTTCCGCCTCCTCGGCATCAAACGCCACCACACTTTCACCGAACTTTGCCAGAGTCTGGGAAGATCATGAGGGGTCAATCCTAGAGGATGGCGAGGGCGGCGGTTCACCGCACCTCACTTCTCAGCGTAGCGTCTCGTATCATCATCTATCATACTGGACGCACGGAACACAGCCATTTGTCCTTCTGCTGCTTCCAGTAACGTGTCATCTGTCGATAACTCTCACCGTCCACACTCTGAAGAAAACTGAGCCATCCCACGATTGACGCCTCATCCGTGTAGTCCGGCGAAGCCTCATGTCGCGCAAGCAGATTGTGCATGACAGCACGCATGGCGCACTTCTTGTGACGGCCGATGCCGAAGCGACCTACTGACGCATCTTTCACCAATCCAGTGATACTGCACCGAACACGTGGCCCCATGACCCGCAGTTTATCTTCATTCGGCTGAAAGCGCTCACTGATCAAGATCTTGTATGTGATCGGCAACATCCGGCAAAGTGCATTCCTGTTATTACTGGAGAACGTTATGTCATCAGCATAGCGCGTAAAAACGATATTGCGCCGAGCCGCAAGGCCAGCGAGTCTGCGATCAAGTCGAAGGCAGACGAGATTAGAAAGGGCCGGAGACGTAACCCCGCCTTGGGGAAGTCCATGAAAGTAGCAACATAGTCGCGCCAGCGTTGAGCCTGCCAACATGGAGTAACCAAGCGCCTCAAATATGGCGCGGACGCGGAAGGAGGTTACCGACGGAAAGAAATTTCTGATATCCATAGAAATGAAGTACCGATTGTTAGCGTGTGGCGACACGTTGTCCAACAATCGCTTCCCAGAGACATAGGCGGTCGCATACTGGGAGGGGGACAGCTTGTCCAATACGTTCCTGAGAATCCATGCCTGAATCGCCTTCAACTCCTTTGAGGGACTACAAATCTTCCTCCATCCGCCGGAACGTTTGGATATCCGGTACGTGCGGTAAAACTTTTCTGGATGGGATGACAGAAGGCGCAGGCGACCAGCGTCAACACGAATCAGCGCTGCCAGATCTTCGATGGTCTCGAAGAACGGTAGGTCCAAAAGCCGCAATCTGTGTTTGACTTCGCTCATGCAGAAGAAGAGGGGAGAAGGCAGCGTAGCTTACACATTATGTATCGGCTCGCTCAGCGAGCCGATACGAGGCTCTCAGAGCCTCGTCGCGAGGCTTTTCCGCAGAAAAGCCTCGCGAGGACAATGCGCTGGTGCGCATCCGGAGCAGAGAAACTCTGCTCAAGTTCATGGTTGGGGTGTTCCCTTGCGGGCGACTCCCTTCGTTGAACTCGACTAAACTCACGCTGCCTCTCCCCAAAAGTTCTTGTATCGTTTCCGCAATGTCCCGTTCAAACCTCGGATTCGCTGATCCCACAGCATGTCCTTCAGCCTGGCAAGCCGACGCGCCGAACCGGCGCTCGCAAATAGCGTGTCAACACCCTTGCGTGACAGGTGGAGATGCTGTGATACAAGCAAAGCATCCCCGTTGTTAACAAGACCGTTGGCGACTGTCTCAGCCACAGTTGCAACGAGATTCCGGTCATCCGGCTGCAATGTTCGCGCGAGCTCCGCAAACGACACTCGCGGCACGGGATCGAGAACATACAGGAGGGCCAGGTACAGTCCATAGCAGGCAATTGGGTTTGTTAAGTCCCTCTTAGGGGGATGGGCCACAGCGATGGCTCGTGACGCTTCACCCACAGCTTTGACGAGGGCGCTCAGGTTGGCATTCGCCATCTCCAAAAACAGCACGTGGCTGGATGTCTCCTTCGCGAGGTAGCGCAACGGACCCACATTGATAAAACTTTGTGCCTTTTTGTACCTTGGGTCAACAACCACGACGAGCTTGTCCTTGAGCAGATCATGATTGCTGAATGCTCCGAGTTCCGTGAAGGTCCCGGGACTCTGGAGAAGCAGGACAACTGCGCTTACACTCCGTGCCAAAAGGTTCTCCAGTGTGAGCAGGTCCTGCCTCTGATGGCCTAAGACCAGCTCAATGAAAATATCCTCGGGGTAGTGCACCGAATATCGGTACTTTGACTTCAGTGCTGAGATGGCGTCACCCAATCCTCTACGCACATCCCCATCACTCCGCCCGGCGCCACCGCACAGGAAAATGCTCACGTCAGCCATACTGGATGAGACAAGGAAGTAGTCTCTCAGTTTCCCAGCTATCTCGACAAGTTGCGCGTTCATGCTTGCCTTTCCTGATCAAATATGAGCCTGTCCAATATTCATACAGTAAGATTGAGCAAGCGCGAAAGAAATTGCAACAATAAAAGATGAGCTATCTCTGGCTGGGGCGCATCTCACTTCTGGCGGTATCCTCCAACCACTCAAGTGAGGTCATGTGTGAGAGCCGTTGCTTCAGTCTGGCGGGGTCGAAAGGCCTCGTCTTCGGCCATGACGTTCGGCCGGGATCAGCAATTCGCATTATGGCATCCTGTGCTAACAGTAGCATCGGCGCCTCGCCGATATCCGAGTGGTTTTCATGCGGCGAGGGCGACGCGTCTACGGCACATGCCCTATATCACCGCCATAGTGAGAATTGCCGAGAACTTGATCGGACTGCCGCTGTCTGGCCGTTCCAGACTCACCGCAAGAAGTGAGTTTCGCCTCTCTGGGTCAAGGCCGGGTCAGCTGTTGGCTGGGTACTTCTCAGGTTTGCAGAGCTAGCAAGTTCTGCTGCGCTCCTCTACTCGAAGGGCGGGCTAAATGGACGCACGGCCGGACGGTCAGCAATCCCGGGAACGTCTAGCATCTGCGCGGCATGTTCAAGGTCAGCGCACATGAATTGGCGCAACGGCAGCGGCACTTCCCCGACGCGCTCACCGCGCATCAGCGGGTAACTGACCCCGTCATTTCGCGCCGCCCGCAGCTTCCTCGCACAGCTTTAGGAACTTATCGACTGCACGCTTTTGCCTTGCATTCGCACACAGGTGTGGCATGAATGATGCTAAACGACTGTTGGAGCTTATTGTATCAGATCAAGATGGGCAAATATTGGCCACGCGCACCGCGGAGACCTAAATTTCTGACTGAGGAGATACAGCATGATCGAATGGTGCAATAACAATTCTGGATTCATGATGGCGTCTCTCACCCTGGTCTACGTAGTGGCGACGATGACTGTCGTCGGCCTTATGGTCTGGGCTAACAGACTGACAGCACGGAATACACAGATCGCCATTCATCTCGACAAAGAGCGTTCCAAACCAGTGGTTATCATGGAGATCCTACCGGATGTCCCCGTCTTCATACTCAAGGTTCGGAACATCGGATTGACTGCGGCGCATCACGTCCGCTTTGCCATAGCACCGGAACCCAAACTCTGCTTTGGGGGTCAGAATCAGTATCCGCCAGAAAAGACAGAACGCACCATTCACTTTGTAACCGAAGGCATCCGCAGTCTCCCGCCACAGGGAGAGGTTGCGACCACGCTCGGCACACTGGATCGGATCGAGGAGGGGCTCGGTTCTCTCCATTTCCGCGGTAAGATCAGCTATACTGATCCCCTTGGCGAAGCACACGTAACCATCGTGGACTCCGACCTGGCCATATTTCGAGGCTTAGCATACTCCGGCAAGAAGCCAATTGTCACCGTCGCCAAAGAACTGGAAAAGATCAGCCAGGAACTCGGCTATATCGGCTCAGGCTTTCACAAGCCGACAGTTCTGACGCAGGACATCAAGGAGCATAGGCAGGAAGAACGAGATTTCGTCGAATGCGCGATGAAGACGATGGATCAAATGGAAGCAGCAGATCAACTCGCCCGACAGGCACCGCCTGAAGGCGCGCGGAGATCGACCTCAGACAAGTCGCCAGTGTGACAGCGGGCCGGGATCAAAATGACACACGACAGCGAGATTGAGCCCCACCCTATAAAGACCTTGCTGGGCAAGGTGCTGAACCCCATCCGTTTTTTCCGAACAAAACGGGCCATTATGCAAGGCGACCCTGTTTACGAATACCCGAAGGACATCATCTTGAAGCAATACATGGGTCCATGGACATTCAATTTATATGAGACTGCACTTGCCACAATGCCCGCGATTATAGTTCTCTGGTTGCTCGATAATACCATATCGTGGTCATCGAACAACCCCCTGCTACATGGAATCCGCACGAAGATCGCTGATGATCCAATCTGGGGCTATGTAATTGCCTCGATCGCATCCATATTGGGCCGAATTCGATACCTCCAATTTCCACTGGCACTAGCCCTCGCATCACGCATCGTGGCATTCTGCTCACTGCTCGGTACCGGTCCGAATAAAGAGCAAAGACAACGCTCCCGAAGCATGTATCTCTACTTGGACGGTGCATATGGATTAATCGCTCAATCTCTGTTTGTCCTCGGAGTCTCACTTATCCTCTGGTTGTGGTTCTTGACGGCAGAGGACCAGTGGTACGCGCCGCCATACGTATATTGGTTCGCACTTTTCTGGGCTTGCGCAGTGACGGGCATTCTCTGGCAATTGTGCATTACTCTTTACATGATTCCACACCGCCTGTTTGCTCGCAATCCACTGAGCTCCACTTGGTCTCGCACTCCGAGATGGCAGAGAATTGCATCCAGGGTGCGCTGGATTCTTTACTGGTTACTGGCGATACCGTCTGTATTCATTGTGATGTATTTAACCGTCTTGCTGATGCTCACCATTGCCGTGATTGCCGGGCTGATCTGGGGCCATTTGCTGTACTGGATTCATCAAGAATAGCCCCGCCTTACCAGAGTGGTTACGAATGTGTGAAAGGAACGCTTAAGCTCAGGACTCAACGTCGCCAGCGCCGATATCCTCCATCGCGCTATTCTGCCCTGCTTCGTTCTTTGCGATCAGCCTGAGAACGGCGTGGATGGTGGCCAAAAAGTAGTAAAACATCCACCTTATCCAGATTGCCTGATCGTAATCCGTCTTCTGCTGTTGATTGTGGTGCCGAATGCCGAATCTGTTGATGATGTTGAATAAGTCCGACTCATCAGAACTGTTCAGAACGTTCTTGACTTGCCCACGCAGGAACTCCAGCACATCGGCTAGCTCCCGAATGGCATCATGACGGTCATTCACGGTTGCACTGTAACGACGGAATTTCAGAACGGCATGGTTCACCTTGCACTTCACATTCCTGAGGTCATCTGTAGGCAACTCTGCGTCAAGCAGATTTTCGAATCCGGGCGCGACAGCGCTAAGAATCTCTCCTTCTTGCGACATCTCAAAACCATCCTGATAGTCACGGAGAAGTTTGTTGATCTCGGCTTGGAACTCGGCTTGACCAAGAGATTGATCGAACATCGTGTAGTGCCAGCCACAGTTGGAAAACGAGTGATAATATTTTTCGACAGGCTTGGAGACGCAGTCGAAAAGGAATTCCATCACATCGAACAGGTCGCCTTCAACATAGTCGGGTAGTTTCGTGGCAATGGGCCAGAGTCCGTCCTTCTTCAAACTGAGGAAGAATGCATTCTCGATATCCGGCCCGAGTTTTCCCTCCACGTCTCCCTCGTCAACGCATGAATAGCCGAAATATTCATGAAAGTAACCTTGGTGCTGTAAGCGATTGTAAAGCGCCAAGAAAAGGTTCTTCACAAGGTCCAGGCTGGGACCTTGGGGTAAGTGCATACCGGTGCGCACAGAGTAGTATGGCTTGTTACGCATTTGCTGTCATTTTTTTAGGCAGAACGATCATGGTGACACTTCATCGAAGACTCGCCTCGCTCGGACTCTGAAGATGGTTGCCCATCTGCGGCCGCCTCAATGACACTGTGCAATGCTCGTGGGATCAAGCGGCGCAGATAAATCGGATAACAAGCCAAGGCTAGCAAGAAGCACAGCGAAGCGGGAATCCATAGCAACCACCGGAGACCACCTCCCATGGCCGCAGAGCCCAGAGCTACCCCTCCACCTGCCATCACAAGAATACTGATGACTCCTGCTACCCTTGGTTTATCCATGACAGCCATCATGTGACGAGTTCGGCTCGATGTTTCAACATGGAGCGCGTGAGAATCTGCTGCGAGCGAAATGTGATCAACACCCTTGATCTTGCCGGTAACTGTCACGTGGTGCCTGGTTTCCCCGTTGTGTACGATCTGCACCACGAGGCCATCGCCTTTGTCAAGATAGTCGAATCGCAGGGGGATCAAAAAGCTCCCATCATCTTCTTGCTCCGGTTCACCGATCTCGCATCGGTTGGCTTTGTCGACCACTTTGATGATCTGTACATCAAGAAGATCGACGCCCCTAGCAACACTAATTGCTACGGGATTGGCGGATGCAATGTCGGACGCGTTGATTGTGTCATCCCCTTGATTCCAAAACCAAACATGGGCCACCGTGATGACGTTTTGCTCCTGTCCTTTGAAATGAACGGATAAACCGGTAATGAGTGGTGTCCTATTCTGGATAAGAGTCCGCCGTGCAATCTCAAAGAGAGGCAATTTGCGACGGCGTGACTTCCGATAGAAAACGATAGTAAGAAGAAGACCCAGTATTGCGATCCCGGCCAAAGCCAGTGTGAAATATGGACTTTCGACGATGTCCGCAATGCTCATTCCGTATTCTTTCCTTGGCTCAACATAGACTATCCAACTTCATTTGAGTGTAGATTGGTTTATTCGGGACGTAATTGCAACTTCAAAACAGGTTCCATTTCTGGC
Organism: Fidelibacterota bacterium; assembly: GCA_021734645.1. Lineage (GTDB taxonomy): Bacteria > Verrucomicrobiota > Kiritimatiellia > JAIPIQ01 > JAIPIQ01 > JAIPIQ01. Next base: position 11,106 of record JAIPIQ010000092.1, read on the forward strand.
GTGCGGCGGGGGGCGGG
>JAIPIQ010000093.1 GCA_021734645.1 Fidelibacterota bacterium
GGTCCCGCCCCAGGAGGCGGGTGACGTGGGCGAGGATGCCCGGGGTGCCGGGCTGCACGTGGCGTTCGCGGCAGCGGCCCAACAAACTCGGTTCATCGGTGAAGATGCCGATGACCGGATCGCCAAGGAAGTCGGCGAATTCGTCGGCGTAGCGCTGGTAGACCAGGCGGAGGAAGCTGCGTGCGGCTTGGGGATTCAAGACATCCGCCGCGGGCGGTTCCTGCTCGGTCGGGTGCGGGACCGCGGTTTCGTCCAGGTAATGGAGCCCGCGCATGACGGCGTCCGCCGGGCGGTCAAGGATGCGCCAGATCCGGCCGTGCCGGTCGGCGATTTCCGCCACGACGTTGGCGCCCGTCGGCAGCGGGGCCTCGGCTGGCTGCCGGTCCAGGCAGCGGCAGGCATGCGCCCGGTTGGCCGCCACGACCTGGCCATTGGCCGAGCCGGACGGATACATGCCGTCGTCGTACAGGAGCACCAGCATCTGGCGCCGCCGGGCCTCCTCCAGGGCCACGCGCATGCAATCCAGCAGCGCGGTTGACATCCAGCCCTGATTCTCGGGCAAGCCCACCCGCGGATGGATCACGAAGCCATCCACGCCATGGGCCTGAAAATCGGCGATTTGACGGATCAGCTCGGCGGGTTGCAGCACGTCATTCCAGAACCAGAAGGGCAGCAGTGAATGTTCCCGTCCCGGTCGCGTTTCCAACCAGGCCGTCGGCGCGGATAGGTTAGGGGACATATGGCTCGGCGGGGGCGTCCCGCATGGTTGCATGCTGCTTGACTTCATGATATTGAATGGTTGTAGATAGGTAAGGCCATGGGGGCCGTTCTGTCAACCTATACGGAGGAATCGAAATGAAGAAGCATTGCGTGCGAGGGCTGATTGGTGGGTTGCTGTTGTTGGGGTGCGTGGGCGGGGTGCTGGCCGCGCCGATGAATCCAGAGCGGACGGAGGCCTTGTTTGCGGCGACGGCCGCCGAGCTCGATTTGGGCGGCGACTTGTTTGCCTATCTCGAGATGGAGGATATCAGTGTGGTGGTGCTGCGCGAGCTCAAGGCCCTGGCCGCGCTGGCGGCCGAAGAGGCCCCGCCCGCCGCGCAGGCGGTGGACTTCCTCGACAAGCTGGACGTGTTCCTGCGCGCCGAGGGCCTGCATGACGTGGTGGGGTTCGGGCTCAGCTCGAAGCCCCAGGGGCGCGGATTGTATGCCTTCAAGCAGTTCCTGGCCATCAATCCCGAGGCCGCCGAGCTGCGTTTCTGGCGCGTCATGGGGCGCGAACCCCGCGCGCTGGCTGTGCTGCGGGCCGCGCCGCGCGGTACCGCTTTGCTGGTGGCCTCCGACCTGCGGCTGGATGCCCTCTGGGACCTGGTTCAGGATGCCGTCGGCCACTTCGGCGGCCCCGCCGCCGATGACGCCTTTCAGACCCAGCTCGCCAAATTGAAGGACGAAGCGGGACTTGATGTCGCCGCCCTGATTGAATCCCTGAGCGGCGAGCTGGCGCTATGCCTGGTGCTGGACCGTACCGCGACGGTGGCCCTGCCCATGATCGCCGAAGATTACGTCGCCCCGCAGCCGGGGCTCGTACTGGCCCTCGGTGTTCAGAATGATCTGCTGGCCCGGACCCTGATCGAGCAGGCGCGGCGCAATGGCGCGCCGCTCGAACCCGCCGAAGTGGCGGGCCGACCCGCCCATCTGCTGGCCGCCGCCCAGGTCGAGCCCGTCCCCTTCCAGCCCGCCCTGGTGGAAGCGGACGGCATGGTCCTGCTGGCCTCGACCCCCGAGCTGCTGGCTGCCGCCGTGGAGGCCCTCGAGCAGGACAACGGCCTGCTCGCGGAACCCGGCTACCGCGCCCTGGCTGACCGCCTGCCGCAAGAAAATAACGGCGTGACCTACGTGGACGAGCATTTCAACCGGGCCATCCGCGCCCTGCAAACGGCCCAGATGCAAAGCGAGCTCGATGAAACCGAGTCCGCGCTGCCCGCGAAGCTGATCGAGCGCCTGTATAGCTGGCTGCCGATGGGCTCGGCCATGGGTGTCCGGGTCGTCAAGCCCAACGGCGTGGCGTCCCTGAGCGTGGGGCCGACCGGGGGCAAACACGTCGTGGCCAGCCTGGCGGCCATGCCCCTCGGGATGATGGCCGGTATCGCCATTCCCAGCTTTGTCGCGGCCCGGAGCCAATCCCGGGAGGCCGCGTTGATGAACCAGTTGCGCATGGTGGACGCCGCCAAGGAACAATGGGCGATGGAGCAGGCGCAACCCGAAGGCGCGGAGGTGACCGCGGCGGATATCCAGGCCTATCTGTACCCCGGCGCCCTCGAGCCGCTCCCGGGCCATGTGCTCGAAATCAATCCCATCGGCCAATCCCCGGTCCTCACCAAACCCGACGGCACGACCGTTACCCTGTATTAGTCAGGCACTACTTCTCTGTCCTTTGCCTTCTTCTTGTCTGCTCCAAGGGGGTGGTACGGTAGTACCGAGCCGGGGCGCAGATTTCGCAGAAACGCCTCGCATGGCAGGCATAGGACGCCGTCAATCAGCAGTCGCTCGTGGCCGCGGTGGAGCAGGCAGGTCTGCGCCTGAGGGTAGTCCTCCTGGAACGCCCGCAGGGCGCGCACATCCGCCCGGTGTACCTGTCGCGCGTTTTTTACCTCCAACGCGCAGAGCGTGTCCTCGCCATAAATAACAAAATCAACCTCGGTTCCGGCTTTCGTGCGCCAATAGTAGAGCTTGATATCGGGGCGATTGCCGTAGGCGATCCAGGCCCTCAAATGCTGGGCGACGAGCCCTTCCAGGGCCGCGCCGGCCATTTCTTCCGGGGCGTCCAGTGGTCCGCGGGGGCGAACTGACCGGAATACGCCCGCATCAAAGAAATAGAACTTCGGATGCTGGGCAAGATGGCGTTTGGCGCGCCGCGCGAAGACCGGCAGCCGGAAGGCAAGCAGCAGGTCCTCGAGGACCTCCACGTAGCCTTGGGCCGTGTTGCGGTTGACCTGACATTCCCGCGCCACCCCGGTGAAGTTCAGGATGGAGGCGTGCGAGAAGGATATCGCCTCGAGAAACCGCGCGAAATCACCGACCTCCCGCACCAGCGCCTCTGCCTTTACCTCTTGTTCCAGATAGAGCCCCAGATAGGCGCCCTGGGCCGCGCGCCGATCAACGGCGGAATGGATGACCGGTACAAGGCCGGTATGCAGCGCCACATCCAGATTAAAAGCGTCCCCCAGCTCAGCGGCCATAAACGGGTGCATGGTGGTCAGCGCGGCCCGTCCTGCCAGCAGGTCAACGCCGGTCCGTTTCAATTTGCGCGCACTGGATCCAGTCAGGATGAAGCGATGCCGCGGCTGATCCTCCATGATCTGATGAACCACATCAAGCAGCTCGGGGATCTTTTGTACCTCGTCCAGTACGATGCACGTGGAGGTGGCCTGTGCCAGGACAAGTTCGCGTAACCGTTCGGGCCGGGCGGCAAAGAGCCGGTAGCTCTCGCGGTCAAGCAGATCAATGCGGAGTGCCTCACCTCCATTCTGTTTGAGCCAGGTCGACTTTCCCGTGCCGCGGGGGCCAAACAGAAAGAAACTCCCTTTGGGAGGCTGGTAAAAACGCGTTACAGATGTCATTTATGACTCCTTTTTTACATTGACAATTCATTATTACAGTTTCTCGCTCGGGAAGTCAAGCGGTACCCAGCCATATAGATTATGTCATCCGGCGCCCAAAACAGAAGCGGCGCCACGCCGCTTTCCGAGTGATTCTCACGCGGCGGGGGCGCCGCGACTACGGCGAGGCCAGAGGGCATGGAGCAGCAGGAGCAGCAGGATCACGGCGCTGCCGTCATAGAACCAGGGCCAGGTGATGAGCATGCCGCGGCCGGCCTCGGCCGTGGCGGTCAGGCTGGCCGGGGTCCAGTGGTCCAGCAAGGTGCCGGCGGCCAGGGCGCTCACGGCAATCACGCCCAGGTACACGGCCACGGCCCGGCGGCCGATCAGGTGACTCATGGTGGTGAATGTGGCGGCATTTGTTGCCGGCCCGGTGGTCAGGAAGACCAGGGCCGGGCCCGGTGAAACGCCGAGCCGGATGAAAGCCAGGGCCATGGGGATCGAGCCGGTCGAGCAGATATACAAGGGGATGCCGACGGCCATCATGAAAAGTTTGGGTCCGAGGCCGGCGCCGAGTTTGTCTTCCAGCGCTCCCATGGGGATCAGGGCGCCCAGCAGGCCGGCCAGCAGCAGGCCGAGCAACACCGAGCGACCGATGGCCCGGGGCAGGACCACAAAACCGTAGCGCAGGGATTCGGCCAGGCGCGTGGGCCACTTGCCGTGGCTGGGCGTCGGCAGGTCCGCTGGGGTGGCTTCCGTCGGTGGCGGGCTTACGATTTCGGTCAACCAGCCGGCCAGGACGCCGCTGATGAAGGCCGTGATGACGCGGTACAGGACGAAGACCGGACCCAGCAGGCCGTAGGTGGCCAGGATGCTGTCCACACCGGTCTGGGGGGTCGAGGTCAGGAAAGAGACGGTGGCGCCCCGGCCGGCGCCATGGCGGCGCAGGGCCGCGGCCACGGGAATGACCCCGCAGGAGCAAAGGGGCAGGGGCACGCCCCACAAACTGGCCCGCAGGCTCGCGCGGAAGCCCCGCCCGCCCAGATGGCGTTCGACGCGCGCGGGGGAAATCCAGGTGGACAACAGTCCCGCCATCAAAAAGCCGAACAGCAAATACGGGGCCATGTGGCGCAACACGTCCCAAAAGGCCAGGCCGAAATCGAACAACCAACTCATGTGATCCACCTTTCACGCACTCACCCACAAAGTACGCGCATTTGCCGGATTGTCCAATGGCGGCGGGTCTATTGGGCGGTGCGTTGGCGGATAGCCTCGTAGAGCAGGATGGTGGCGGCGGCGGAGACGTTGAGGCTGTCGGTATCGCCGAGCATGGGGATGCGGACGGGGTGGGTGCCCGCGGCGAGCCAGGGGGGGGTCAGGCCATATTGTTCGGCGCCGAGGATGACGGCGGTGGGGCCGGTCAGGTCGGTGGCGCTGTAGAGCGCGTCGGCATGGGGCGTGGCGGCCACGATGCGCAGGCCGCGGGTGGCCAGCCAGGACCGCAGCCGTGCGCCGTCGGCCACGGCCACGGGCACGGTGAACAGCGCGCCGATGCTGGCGCGCACGGTGTTGGGATTGGCCAGGTCGGTGCGGCCGTCGCAGACGATCACCGCGTGGACGCCGGCGGCGTCGGCGGTGCGCAGCATGGTGCCCAGGTTGCCCGGTTTTTCAATGCCCTCCAGCACCAGCACCAGGGGATTGGCGGGCAGGTCCAGATCATCCAATGCCCGGGGCGCCCAGGGGGCGACGGCCAGCAGACCGTCCGGCCGGTCGCGATAGGCGATTTTGCGGAATGGGGCAGGCGCGCACTCGAGGCACTCGGCGCCCGCCTCGCGGCAGGCGTCAACCAGCGCGGGCTCGTTCTGCCCGAGATACAAGGGCGGGCAGTAGAACAAGGTGGCGGGGCGGACGGCGTGCCGCAGGGCCCGGTCCAGTTCGCGATAGCCCTCGATCAGGATCAGGCCGACGGCGGCGCGGTCCGCCCGCTTGCGCAGTTGCAGGACGCGTTTCAGGGCCGGGTTCTGCAGGCTGGTAATCTGGCGGTCGGTTGGCATGCCCGCCACATTAGCCCCGGGGGCGCCCGCCGCGCAATCTAAAATCCCGAATGGATCTGTGACGGAATGGAAAGGAGAGGCCCCAAACCGGTGGGCATTTTCGCTCTGCTGGAAACCCACAGTTTGCACGTTGGGAAATACAGATAATGTTCCATATATTGATATTGCTGTCCATAGGGTCATATGCTAGGTTGCCATCATGACACGTTTCGAATGGGACGCAGAAAAGGACCGACTCAACCAGCGGAAACACGGTGCGGGGTTTCTTCTGGCGCGATATGCGTTCGCAGACCCGCGGCGTGTCATCGCGGAGGATGTGGCCCATAGTTCTGAGGAAGAGCGGTTCTTCTGTATCGGGTGGGTCGGGGATGGCATTTTGACGGTTCGCTTTACGTACCGGGGAGAAGTCATCCGTATTATTGGAGCCGGCTACTGGCGGAAAGGAAAGCAGTTGTATGAAGAGCGCAATCGAATACACGGCTGAGCCCATGGGAGAATTGAAGGTGGTCAGGGACTTCCTTCCCCCTCCCCATGAGCTTGTTTTTGAAGAAGAAACGGTCAAAATCACGATCGGCTTAAGCCGATCCAGCGTTGATTTCTTTAAGCGGGAGGCTAAGCGCAACCATACTGCCTATCAGAAAATGATTCGGCGGCTACTGGATGTCTATGCCTCTCGATATGAACAGGACGCCCCAACAACCGGCGGAACCGCACGGCGCTAACGCGCCGCCGGTTCGCCTACCAAATGGCCTCCCGCCAACTGAGTTCTTCCCAGGCGATTTCCTCGAGGCCGAAGACGCGGGTCATGCCGGGAGGATTCGAGGTGCGGTAGATGTCGTCGTAGCCCCAATCGCGGGTGGGCGCGGTATAGCGGTTGTTGCCATAGACCCATGCGCCCGTGGCCGTGCGGCTGTACCAGAGGTCAATGATCGAGCCGCGGTATACATAGCGTTGTCCGTTCCAATTTTCCAGGAAGCGGAGGACATTTTCGACGCCGCCGTTATAGGCGCCCGACCGGGTTTCGGTGTTGCCGGTCATGATGACGCAGTTGTTGGTGGTGCGGATGACGCTGCGTTGATTCAAGGCGGCGATGCTGCGGGCGTCCTGCCAATTCTGGGAAAGCATGGTGACGGCGTCGCCCGCCACCATGGCCGTCTTGGGGTCGGTGACGTTGTACTGGCCCTCGATGTAAACGGGCAGGTCTGAAACAATCGAGAGTCCTTCGGGCAGTGCGATTTCGTGGCCGTTGCGCAGGCGCACGGCCGGCATGCGGCCATCGGGGGTGGGCTCGCGGGTGACATAGACCAGGCCGTTGTTCTCGGTGGTGCCATACCCGAGGCTGTCAATAATGGGCACCAGGCGGTCCACGTAAATATCCACGGGCGCCACATAGCGCTCCTCGCGCGCGTCGTAGAGGTTGGTCTGGGTCGTGTCGACGGCGCCGGCGCCGCTCAGGCTGTATCGTCCGCGGTTGGCCTTGTCGTAGGGCGGCCGTCCGCCATAGGCCCCGTTGGTCACCGGCTGCGTCAGGCCCAGGGCCACGGCGCCGCCATAGAAATTCGTGGCGCTCACGTTGCCGGCCGCGTCCACGTGAATGCGCAGGCTGGCCTTGTTGGCGAATTTCTCCGTTTCGGTGTCGGCCTGGTAGGCCGGGGCATTGGTGGCCAGCGGGCGCTCGATGATATCCCGCGGCGTATCCACGGGCGCGATGGGCGGGCGCAGGGCCTGCATGCCGTGGGCGCCGGAGAGGGCTCGCCCGGTCCACACCTCGAGGCTTTCACTGATCCATTGATCGTAGTTGCTGTCCAGGATGTGCGTGCCGCGCTTCATGGGTTCGGACGCGCCTAGGGTGTTCAGGATGCGCACATGGCCACCCGGTACGGAGGTGTTGTCCTTGCGGCGGTTCAGGATGCGGCTGACGCTGGTTACGCGGTCATCGAAGCGCAGGCTGTTGTTTGCCCCCAGATACAGGTCGCTGTTGCAATGGACCGGTCCGGTGATGGTCATATTGGGGCCCGGCAGGATTTCGCAGTCGTTTTCGTAAAAGATGGCATAGCGGATCAGAAAGACGCCCACGGCATGGAGGCGCAGGCGCAGCACGGCGCCCACATCGGAGGCCGGATTGCGGGCGCCGACGGTCACCGTATAGGTTTGGCTGTCGCCGATCAGTCCCCGGCACTGGGTACCGTTGGTGATGACCGTATCCAGCGCCACGTCATTCTCTACGCGCAGGCGGAAGGTGGCCGTGCCGTCCGTGGTGGTATAGACGTAGCCGGGAAAGGCGGGGGGGGGCGGCAGCGCGTCCAGTTGGTTTTGCAGTGTGGCGCGGGGCAGGCGCAACTGGTGCCTCAAGATCAGATTCCGCAATTGCAGCACGCCGTAGTCCAGTCCCGCTTCGGCGGCGATCCGGGCCTTCTGGTAATCCAGGGCGCGGCGGCTCAGGCGCGCCTCGTTGGTGGCGTATTGCAGGAACGCGCCCACCAGGCTGGCGCCCAGAAACGAGAACAGCAGGGCGACGACGACAATGCCGCCGCCGCGGGGGTCGTCACGCCGGCGCGCCGGTGGCGCTGCTGAACGGGGCTTAATCATACCAACGCTGGAGGTTGCGGGGGGCGGCGGAGAATCGCACGATCACCCCCTGGTACCCGGGGCCGGTGCCGTAGCGTTGCCCCGTGCCTTGCCGGAAATCGCCCACATGAAAGGCGAATCGCACTTCCCGCGATCCGGTCGCGCCGACGGTAAAAATCGGTTGGCCGATGGTCACGGGGGTGATGGCGGTGGCGAGCACTTCCTCGTCGCCGTTGGGCGCCCGTTGCACCAGGCGATTGTCTGCCAGGGTCTCCTGATTGTTGTCCAAGTCTTCGTAGCGGAAGACGGTGCGCCGGTTATCGGGATCGAACAGATGCAGCGTGCGGCCATCAACGACTTGGAAATACTTGCTCTGTTGCACCAGGCGGGTCAGGCGTTGCTGGGTTTGCCGCGCGCGGGCGTTGAAGATGATCTGGCTGGTCCCGGCTTGAATTTGCAACAAGCTGCCGAACACCACGCCGTAGATGCTGCCCGAAATTATGACAAAGAGAAAGAGGGCAACCAGCAGTTCCGGGAGCGTGAAGCCCCTCTTCGGTGTTGACTCGGAGCGCGGCATGGTTCATCCCGGCGGGTAGATTACACCGTCAATCCGCTCGACTTGCCAGCCCCGGCGCGGAATCCACCAGAAGACCCAATTGGCAACGTCGAACCGGGTCGGATGCTCGCGGCGGCGGAGGTTGCTGTTCACCCAGCCATTCAACGGCACCTGATTGGCGCCGCCCATGTGGGTGATGTTCGTCCAGGTCCAACCGAAATCCGGATGATCGGACGCCAGCTCTTGAAAGGGGGTCGCCCGGATGCGCTCGAGGCGTTCGAGGGCCACGGAAAACGCCGCCACGCGCTGGGCATGCGCATAGTTGAGCCGGTTGGCGGTCAATATCCCTGAAATAATTCCCGCGATCAGCACCCCGGAAATGGCCGTCACCACCATGACCTCCATCAACGTCATCCCCGCCTGACGGCCACGGCGCGACCGCGGAGCAGGTGTTTCCAAAATCCCTCGTGGCATGGGCATCCGGCCCAGGCAACACGGGCTGGCAGCCGGTGCCACTTCCGTGAGCCCGGACTTCTGCCAGCGCCTTGTATAATCGTTAGATTTCGCTTTCATCCCATCGTGATCTAATGCAATATCTGTGCCAAGCATAGGACAGAATCTCATTATTTCAAATTGCGCCATGAATAACTCGGAGAAAATCCCTCGCCCCGACCCCCCGGCACCCCGTAGGATCAGGCATTGAAACAGGAAAATACATTGATTCTGGACGAGGAACCGCCCGGGAAGCCTCGACCGGTCACGGACCCGCCGCCCCGTCCAGTGGATAGACTCCCGTCAGGGCGGCCGGCTTTCCGCTGGATGATGGCGATGGTTTTTCTCGTACTATTATCTTTTCAGATAACTAGATGCGCACGAATGAGAACGGTCGCACCTGATCAGTCGCCTGGCAAGGCCGGGGGGGTAAATCCAAACTCGCGCCACCAGATGCTCGATCAGGCGCGAGAGGAAATCGAGCACTGGCGCCGCCTGGCTCAGCCGTTCTCCCCGTTCCTGCGCGTCTTCGCCAATGACCGGCCTGAAGCGCTGGCCCTGCACTTGGGATTCTATGACCAGCCCGTCCAGGCGGACGCCTCGAGCCCCTCCGACACGGCCGTCGGGGCTCAACTACGCTTTGTAGCCCGCGGTCAAGTGGATGGACCGGGCGGGCGGCGCCTGATTGAAGATCTGCAACGGGTGGTTGAATTGCGCTTCGGTCCTGAATTAGGGCGCACGACCCTGGTCCGTTACGAGCAGGCGTTGAGTGCGGAAACGGCCCCTGACGAGCAATGGCAGTGGGAGGTGGTGGCGGAGGGTCCGATCCGCTTCGCGGCGACTGCTCCGGCCGGCGGGACGGCTGGACCGGCGCTGCCACTCGAGGCGTTGCCCCGGGCCGATGACAACCTGATCTGGCTAGCGCGCCACGCGCGCCGGGCCGGGCTCCTGGCAGGCGTTGCCGACTACGAAATCCAAGTACTCGATACGCCGACGCCTGCTTGGTCCCGGGCGTTGCGCGCGGTTGGAGATCCGGACGGGGGTGTGGCGCCGCTGTGGTTTGATATCCGGGCGGTGGCCGCGCTGGATGCGCTCGCCGCGTGGGTCGCCGCGCTCGAGACCGTTCCCGGACTCTGGGTGCGGGCGTTGACCGTTGATGCGCCCCCCGCGCCCGAGGCGGCCTGCCGGTTCCACGCGGTGCTGCAAACCTTCGGCCGCCGCTAGCCCGCGTTTCGCCTATGGCCTTATAAATCTCTATGGATGAACATATAACTCAAGCAAGGGACAGAGAAGTAGTGCCACACAATCGACAAAGCTTGCGACAAGGCTCCCGACAAAGCTTGGGGGACACCCCTTCTGGGTCCCCAATGCCTGGCGTTCTCTCACACCCGAAAAATCAGATCGTGCGGCGGAGGCCACTGATGACTGATCACCTGCCCAATGGGCCTCGACATCGCCCTCCCTGGTCCCTGGCGGGCCGGGGCCGGGGCTTGACCCGGGCGGGGAAAGGGTTCAAATTGGGTTGATGGAGCGCAAGGCGGGCGCGCCGGATTGTGAGGTAGGGCATGGTTCCCCAATGGGTCATCGAGAAAAAGCGCGACGGGCAGGTTTTGAGCGCGGAGGAAATCCGTGATTTCGTGGCGGGTTTTACAGTGGGAACGATTCCGGATTATCAGATGGCGGCCTTGGCGATGGCCATATATTTTCAAGGGATGACGCCGGAGGAG
>JAIPIQ010000094.1 GCA_021734645.1 Fidelibacterota bacterium
ACCGCCCAAACCCTTCCCTGTCCCCCGCGCGACCCATTTTCCCGCTCAGGCCCAGCCCGCTCGGGCTCATTTTCAGGCAACCCCTCCTCGGCGAAGGCTGGCGGCGGCACGCCGCCAGCCTTCGCTAAGGATTCGGGTGGCCACAAAGAGGCACAAAATGCACAATCAGGCGGGGGATCTGACCTCGATCGCTCTTTGGAGTGCGGCAGCGTGCGTGTCCGCCGTAGCATGACCTGCAAAGGCGGAAGCTGCCGCTTTTTTTGAGGTGTTTGGATCAGTGACCGGTCGGGCGCTTGGTCAGGCGCGCGGCGAAGCAACGCTTCGCCGCTCAAAGCGGCAGCTTACGCTGCCGCACTCCAAAATGTTGGTCAATAGACCCCGTGAACGGTTACTCCGGTTTTGTGGTGGGGTGGGTTACTGGGTAATGTGCGGAATGAATAGAAAGATAGGGGTGTAGGAGTAGGTGTACGAGTAGGTGGGGAGGAGCGTTCTCGCCGTTTATCATCGACCGCCTTGAATCGCAGATCCCGCCGAAGGCGCTGCGAGGGGATTAGAGAGCGCGCGCTGGATGCGCGACGACATCCGTACTCGTACACGTACTCCTGCACTCGAAACTCCGGGTTGGCCGGGAAGTTCTGCTCTTGCGGGGAATCAGCGCATGCGGCGGGACAGGAGGATCAGGTCGCGGAGTTGGCCGGTCACGGGGCAATCGAGCCAGCGTTGTTGGAAGACTTCGTCCTGGACGATATGGGCGATGGCCATGAGGGCGCGCAGGTGGAAGTTGCGTTCGTCGGCGGAGCCGGCGAGGGCGAAGACCGTTTGCACGGGGGCTTGCAGATCGCCGAAGGTGATGCCGGCGCGGCAGCGCACGAGGACCATTTCGAACACATGTTCGCCGGGCACGACGATATGGGGCACGGCCAGGCCGAGGTGGATGACCGTGCTGGACTGCCGTTCGCGTTCGTGGAGCAGGTGCTCGATATCCGCGGCGGGCAGGCCGATGCGCTCGGCCAGGGTTTCGCTGAGGAGGTGGAAGAACTCGCGTACGCTCAGGGCCTGGGGCAGATCGAGCAGGGGGGCTTGGTTGACCAATTGGTCGAACCGGTCGGTGATCACATTATCCCGTTCGAGGGAAATCTGGACCAGTTCGTCTTCGAGGCCGGCGCGCTGCATATCTTTGGAGAGCGCGCCGCGCACCATGTAGGCGGCGGCGGATTCGCGGTCAATCCGGTGCTGGACGAAGCCCACGTACCAGACGCTGCCCGCGGCGATGAAGGCGAGGGTCATGATCAGGGGGATGGAGCCCATTTTGGCGATGAGGAAGCTGTAGATGATCAGGGTGGCCAGGGGCAGCCAGGGGCAGAGGGGCATGCGAAAGGAGGGTCGGTAGCCTTCGAAGTGGCTGTGGCGCATCACGATCACGGACAGGTTGATCAGGCCCAGGGACAGGAGCAGCATGGTCGAGGCGGTCTTGACGAGGTTCTCGACGGAGAGGAAGGCAATCACGAAGCAGGCGATGGCGCCGGTGAGGGCGATGGAGACATGGGGTGTTTTGAAGCGGGGGTGGACTTTGGCGAACCAGGCGGGCAGGAGGCCGTCGCGGCTCATGGCCATGGGGGAGCGCGAGGCGGAGAGGATGCCGGCGTTACCGGTGGTGGCATAGGCCAGGAAGGCGCCGATGCCGACCAGGGGGATGCCCCAGGCGCCGAGGCCGATGGCGGCGCCATCGGTGACGGGGCGCAGGGAGCCGCTGAGCCGCTCCCCGGACAGCACGCCCACGGTGACGAAGGCCACGCCGACGTAGAGGACATTTACAACGGCGTAGGACAGGAACATGCCCAGGGGCAGGGTGCGCTTGGGATTGATCACTTCCTCGGCCACGTCCACGACCTTGGTCAGTCCGCCATAGGAGACGAAAACCATGCCGGTGACGGCCGCGAACGCCTGGAAGTTGCCCTGGAAGAAGGGCTGGTAGCGTGGCGGCTCGATATGCGGCAGGGCGGTGACCACATACAGGGCCAGAATGCCCAGCAGCGCGGCGACCAGCAGCCCTTGCAGGCGGCCCGTGCCTTCGACGCTCACCAGGTTCAGTCCCGTGAAGAACAGCCCGGCACAGATGGCCGTGGTTTTGACCAGCCACAGGCCGTGGCCGGGGAACAGCAGGTCGGCGATGGTGCCGATGCCGATCAGGGCAAAGGCGGCCTTGAGGCCGATGGCGCACCAGTTGATCAGGCCCGCGATGGTGCCCAGATAGGCGCCGAGGCTGCGCTCGACCACGAAATAGCTGCCGGCGGACTTGGGCATGGCCGTCACCAGTTCGGCCTGGGCCAGCATGGTGGGGATATTCAAAACGCCGGCCACGGCATAGGCCAGAATCATCGAGGGGCCGGTGATGGCAAAGGCCAGGCCCGGCAGGACGAAGAGCCCCGAGCTGATCATGGCCCCGGCGGCAATGGAAAAGACGGCCCAGAGTCCGAGGGAGCGTTCCAGGCCTTTGGGTTCGATGTCTTTTTCCGGCATGCGCATCCTCGGCTACAGGCAGGCGGCGGCGTTGCGGAACAGGGCCAGGCCCAGGCCTTCGGGCGGCAGGTTGGCGCGGGCGTTGGGGTGGTTCCAGCGCGGATGATTTTCGGGGAAGAGGTAGGCTTCGGGATGGGGCATCAGGCCGAAGACGCGGCCGGTGGGATCGCACAGGCCGGCGGCGGCGTCGAGCGCGCCGTTGGGGTTGGCGGGGAAAGCCTGGGTGGGCTCGCCTGTGGCCGGATCGGCATAGCGGCAGGGGATCAGATGCGCGCGACGGAGGCGTTCGAGCAAGTCGCGGTCGCGGGTAAAAAACTTGCCTTCGCCATGGCGGACGGGCAGGGGCAGGCGGGTGAGCCCGCGCGTGAAAACGCAGGGCGAGGCCGGATCCATCACCAGTTCGACCCAGCGGTCCTGAAACTGGCCGCAGTCGTTATGAATCAGGGTCACGCGCGGGGTGAAGTGCTTGTCATCGAGTCCCGGCAGGAGGCCGAGCTTGGTCATGACCTGGAAGCCGTTGCAGACGCCCAGCACCAAACGGCCGTCTTGCAGGAACCGTTCGAGCTGGGGCCGCAGGCGGTGGCGTACGCGCTGGGCGAAGACATGCCCCGAGCCCATGTGATCGCCATAGGAAAACCCACCGATGAACATCAGGGCGCCGAAATCGAGCAGGCGCTCGGGGGCGGCCAGCAGATCTTTCAGGTGGAGGCACAACGGGCGGGCGCCCGCGCGCTCCCAGGCCAGAGCGGATTCCGCTTCGCAGTTGACGCCGTAACCGGTCAAAATCAATACATTGGGCGCGGTCATGAAGTCCTTTGGGGGGTAAGGTGCTGGGGGAATGGCGGTTGTTCGGCGCTGGCCCAGAGTCTCTGGAGCGCGTTCCAGCGGCTGTAACGGCCGGGTTTTTTCATTCCAGCGGCTGTAACGGCGGGGGGGTGTCCATTACAGCCGCTGTAACGGAAATCGTGCTCTGTTACAGCCGCTGTAACGGCCGTCATCCATTTGGCTTTGCCTGCTGCCCTGCGCGCTTTCATGCGGCGCATGTTGCCAGAAGCCGCCGGGCGCCGTCAAGTCCAGTGAGCAGTGTTCAGTGAGTGGCGGAGAGAATGCGGATGCCGGCGCGGCGGAGGGGGCGCAGGGCGGCGGCGCGGGCGGGGGCATCGGTGATCAGGCCGTCCCAGGCGCTGAGGCAGCCGAAGCGGGCGAGGGCGGTGTGGTCGAGCTTGGTCTGGTCGGCGAGGATGAAGACCCGTTGGGCGGCCTGGGTCATTTTGGCGAGCATGCGGGCGACGGCGAGGGATTGGTTGTAGACGTAGCCGGCGGCGTCAACGGCATCGGCGCCGATGAAGGCCAGGTCGGCGCGCAGGTTTTCGAGGTTGGTTTCGGTGAGGGGGCCGATGAGGTCGGGCGATTCGCGGCGCAGGGTGCCGCCGAGGAGAATGAGTTCGCAATGATCGGTGAACTGGAGTTCGGAGGCGATGGGGAGGGAGGTGGTCAGGATGCGGAGGTTCTGGCGGCCGCGGAGGGCGCGGGCGACGGCCAGGGTGGTGGTGCCGGAATCGAGCAGGACGGAGGCGCCGGGGGGGATTTCGCGGGCAGCGCGCGCGGCGATCCGTTGTTTTGCGGCGGCCTGTTCATGGCGTTTGCGCATGAAGTTGAATTCGAAGGCCACGCGGGTGGCGAGGGTGGCGCCGCCATGGGTGCGGATGACCTTGCCCGCGGCGGCCAGGGCGTCAAGATCCCGCCGCACGGTCATTTCGCTGACGTCGAGCGACCGGGCCAGGGGCGCGATCATGACTTCGCCCCTGGCGTTGAGGGCTTCCAGCATGCGTTGGCGGCGGGATTGCTGATTCATGGGCGTATCATTGCCGATTCCAGCGGGGTGGGTCAAGGGGTGAACACGGCGCGGGGTTGAATCCAGGCGGCGGCCAACTCGCGCCGGGTTCCCCAGCCGAGGGTGACGGCGGCGGCGAGGGCGGCGCCCTGGCTGGTGGGTTCGGGGCAGGCCATGGCCATGAGCGGCAAGCCAAGTGTCCGGGCCTTGATCCGCAGGAGCAGGTCACTACGGGCGCCGCCGCCAGCGGCGCGGATCGGTCCGCGCGGCGTATCGGGCGAGAGGGTTCGCAGCAGGTATTGGAGTTCCTGCGCCACGCGTTCCAGAATGGCGCGGGTTTCGCAGGCGGCGGTCCGGGCGGGGTCAGCGGGCAATTGCCCGTCGAAACGGGGCGGGGCGTCCGCCTGTTCGGGGGGCACGAAGGTCAGTCCGTTGGCGCCGGCGGGTATCGCCTCGGCGGCGGCCACGAGCTCGGGGATCGTCACGGGCGGTTGGCTGCGCGCGGCCTGCCAATCGAGCCAGTTGGCCGAGACCTGACTGAACGTCATGCGGTAGGCCAGATCGGCCGTCGGGCCGGGCCCTTGGATGATGCCGTCCGTCACGGGTGTGCCGGCGGTGGCGCATTGGACGACGGCCAGTACGGTGCCCGTTGTTTCCGAAATGCCGCCCGGTTCGAGATTACCAACCCCGAGCGCCCCCGCGTATTGGACCAGCTCGCCACCCACGCAGCGTCATCCGGGCGGCAGGCCCAGGCGCGCGGCCACGGGCGCGCGCACGGGGCCGGCCAGGGCGCCGCCGCGCACGGGCGCGGAGAAGTACTCCGGTGTCCAGCCGAGCACGGCCAGCGCTTCCGGGATCCAGGTCAGCGTGGCGATATCGCAGCAGGCGGACAGGCCGGCAATGCCGCCGGCGCACAGCCATGTACCCGTGAGCCAGGCGGTGAGGTAGTCGCTCAGGAAGGCCGCGCGCCGCGTGCGGTTCCAGATGGCGGGCGCCTGGGCGCGCCACCACAGGAGTTTGGCGATCGCCAGGGTCGGGACCAGGGCGGGCAGGCCGGTTCGGGCATGGGGCGCGGGCCATGCAGCGAGTTGGGCGAGGATTTCCGGATGGGCTGCCGCGCGGGAGTCGGTCCAGACCAGGAACGGGGTCAGGGGGCGCTCGCGCTCATCGAACAGGGCCACGGTGTTGGCCTGGGAGGCAAAGGTCACGGCCTCGATGGCATTCCAGGCGTCCGGGGCTTGTGTTCGCAGTGTCTGGCTGCCCTGGACAATGGCCTCCTCGAAGTCGGGGATGGTCAGCTCGCATTGGCCGGGTGCGGGGCGGGTCAGTGGCGTGGGATGCCGCGCCAGCGCGACGATCCGGCCGGCCTGATCCACCAGCGTAAATTTGAAGAGGGTGGTGCCCAGATCAATGACGAGGAGGGACCGCATGGGCCGAGCTATTTCGCCAGGCGCACGGCGGCTTCGACAAGGCGCTTGCCTGCTTCCGGCGTGAAGAGGCTGTTGGCGGCCTCGTAGCCGTCGGCCGCATCGGCTTCCGGCGTCACGATATAGCCTTGCAATTCCCCGTTGGCCAGGCTGATGACGCCCACCGGGTCGGGCCCGAGGCGGCGTTTCAGTTCCAGTCCGTATTCCACGAAGATCTCGCAGGGCAGGCCGAACCAGCGGCCGCCGCCCAGGCGCAGCATCTGGACTTCCGCGGGCGTGAATTGGGCTTGCCAGGCGGCCAGTTCGCCGCTGGCCTGCGCGCGGGCCAGGGTCACGCGCTCCTCGGCGCCGAACCAGGCGCATTCCGCCGTGCGGGTGGCTGTGCGCGGACCGTTGCCGTCCCGCAGCCGTTCGAAGGTCTCGCGGGCAGTTCTTTCGAGCCGTTCGGCGACTTCCACGGCAGGATAGCGGCGGGGTGGGATGTCCACCTGGGCCGTCGCAGCGGCCAGGACCGGCTGGGCGTCGTAGGCCGCCTCGGGGATGGCCCGCAGGCCGTCGGCGATCTGGGCGGCCAGGCGCAGGCCCAGGCGTTCGGCCTCGGCAAAGGTGCAGGCCTTGACCTCGTGCCGGGGGCTTTGATTGCCGGCGGTTCCGGTGTGATAGAGCACCGTCATGCCCGGGAACTCGGTTTCGAGCGCCTGACGGGCGAAGGCCGGGAAGTCGGCGGAAATCAGCGTCGAGTCCTCATGCAGTACCGTGGGATGCATGGCATAGATCATGGCCAGGGCGAGGGGGCTGCCGTCGGCGCGGCGCACGGCCAGCAAGTTCGATTCGCCGTCCCGCGGCGCGGCGGGATCGAGCCGGTTGCCGCCCACGCCGCTGACCGCAGCCGCGCCATGCGCCAGCGTCGCCGGTTCCAGGGCCGCCAAGGCGTCCAGGGCCGCGCGCACGATTCCGGCTTCGAAAAGGGCCAGGTACTCGGGATCCGGCGGCGGCACCACCGGGTCGCTGCGCCGGATGAGGCTTTCGGTCGTCACCGGCCCGGAGTGCGTATGGGTGGCGCTGATCAGCACCTGCGCGGGCGGAACGCCGCCCTGGCGGGCGATGGCGTCGCGGCACTGGCGGGCGCTGGTCTGGCCCACGAACACAATATCGCAGGCCACCAGGATGACGGTCTGGTCGCCCCGGCGCAGGGCCAACGCGGTGGCATAGAGGGGATCATGCACCCCGGTCGAAGTGCGGGGCACGTGGGGATAGCCGATGAGGAAACTCGGTTCGGTGGGGGTGATGTCGGCGCGGCCGACGCCTGCGTACAGGTTTTTGTTCATGGTCATGCTCCGGGGCTGATACCGTTTGTGTGCGGGCGGGGCCGGATCAATACCCGGTCACTTCGAGGCATTCGATGGGTTCGGCGATGGCCGGATCAATGAAGATGGTGCAGGGCAGGACCTGGTAGATCGAGCCGGGGACCATGGGGGTCACGGGGCCGTGGGTGATCAGGCGCGAGGTCATGCGCTGCCAGGAGGAGAAGGTGCCCATGGTGGTCAGGCCGTGGCACTCGACGCGCCGCTTGGCATGCAGCACGTCGCGCGGGCCGATCGTGGCGGCCTTGGGCGGCACATTGCCGACGTTGCCCGAACAGCCAAAGACGCCATGGAGCGAGTTCTGGGCGATGGTCAGGGGATGCAACGTGGTAACCCGCGCCGGTTGCTGCAAGTACTCCTCGATCGAGTCCACCTGCGTGAAATCGTCGGTGGGATCAATAAAGGCAATGTGGCCCGCCCAGCCGGGACCCGAGGTGAAATAATCAATGCCGCCGCCGGTCTTCTCGTCAATCAGGTCGGAGAAATGGGCGATGTTCTCGTTGGTCGGCACCAGGATATTCTCCGGCGGGGGGCGGAGTTCCGGGTCAATCTTGTTAATGAAGTACTTCATGAACGAATAGGTGAAGCCCGACCGATAGGTGGGCGGGGCGATGTGGCCGTCTTCATCGGCCCATTCGTCCATGGTGACGAACACGCAGTTCCGGCAGTTCACGCGGTTGCGGTTGATCAGCTCCGCCAGGGCCATGTGGGGCCGGGGATTCGGATTGCCGAAAATCGTTGAAAAGCGCTGGTCCTTCTCGAACGACTCCTTGATGCCCAGAAACTTTTCCGCGGTGACCACGGCCCCGGCGTCATGCAGAATCCGGATGTTGACCTCGGGATTCGCATGCGTTTCGATTTCCGCGGGCGTCATGCGGGCCAGGCGCGCCAGCAACGCCCGGTCCTTGACGGGGCAGAAATCGGCCGGCGTAAAATTGAATTCGTCAGACATGGTCTAGATCCTTCTGTTGGTTCACGACTCGGGTTCGGTTTGGTGCCTCCCAAAATATGTTAGATAAGAACAGAGTCAATCAGAAAAGAACACGGGCGCCTGAACCGGGCGCAGGACCGCGGAGGGGGAGGGTTCGGTGATCAGTGATCAGTCGGGCCTGAGATCGTGCGGCGTCCGCCGCACGATCTGATTTTTCGGGGGTGAGAGAACTCGAGGCATTGGGGGCCCGTGACAGACCACTGCCCCCTGCGCGAGGATCCCTCCTGAACCCTGACACCTGTTCGCTCAAACAAGTCGCGACGAAGCGGGCTCCCTCCCCACGCCTAATCTTAATCTTAATCGTAATCTTGCCAACTCACCCCCCATGCCTTTAGAGTTACGGGCATGAAGGCGCACAGCTTCTCACCCGGCTGATTTCATGAAGGTTTCACGGAGGATATCGTCAACGTCGGAGAAGATTAGGATTAAGATTATGATTAGGAGTGGGCGGTGAAGAGGCATCGGGGATCTGGCCTGGGGGCGTGCCTGCTGCTGGGCGGCGCGCTGCTCTGGCCCGGGCCGGTGGCGGCGCGGGTTTTCTCGCGCGGTGCGGCGCGCGCGGTTGCGTTGGAGGCGCGGGCTTTGGGCGCGGCCGGCGTGCAGGAATATGTCTTGGAGATCAATGGGGCGCCGGCGCGTGTGGCCGTCATGTCGACGGCCCGGGGGCCGGCGGGCGCACTGGCCGGGTTACGGGCCGCCGAACCGCCCCTGGCGGCCTGGGCGGGGCCGGGCGCCGCATTCGGTCTGCGCCTGGACGCGGACCGGGTGACGCGTTACCTGGCGGTGCGCCTCCGGCAGCGGGGGTGTGTGGTGCTGCGCCTCGAACAGACCCCCGCGGAATTCGAGCGCAGCCTGCGACCGCCGCCGAGCCGTGAATTGCCGGTGCTGCTGCCGCCCGGCGCGACCCTGACGCTGTGGCTCGCGCGACCGGAGGCCCGCCTGACCACGGGCCTGTTCGACGCCCCGGGCTCGCCGGCCGCCGTGCGGGCGTTTTATCACCGCCAGCTCAGTCAGGACGGTTGGACGCGGCTGCCCCCGCTGGTTGATCCCGCTCACGCGCCCTTCGACGCCTATGCGCGGGAAGAACGCCTGCTGCTGCTTTCAACGCAGGCCGTTGCGGGCAGGGGCGGGACGCGCGCGGTGGTGCTCATGAAGACCATCAGCCCATGAGAGGATGGATTAGGCGAGGAAGGGGGGGGCCTCAGCGCTGTCCTGCGCCCTGCAGGGCACAGAAAAGTGTTGCGGTGGCGGGGGATTGCATGTGAATATGATGCAGAAGGGAGTTGTTTGAAATGAAAGCTATGAAGTCGAGTCGGGCGATGGGTCGCTGGATGGGTTTGGTGGCGGGGGTGCTGCTGGGCGTGGTTTGGTCCGGCGGGGTGCTGGGGCAGGGGGAGGACGCGGCGGCGCTATCCGGCCTGCGGACGTGGACGAGTCAGGCCGGCACGCAGGTCGAGGCCACGTTCGTGCGCATCCAGGACGGGTTGGTTGTGCTGCGTCCGCAGGCGGGCCCGGAGATGCGCATCCGGCCGGAGGATTTAAGTGCCGAGGACCAGCAGTTAATTGCCGCTCAGTTGCCCCCGCCGCCGCCCGCGCCGGCGGAGAAGCCGGCCGCTGCGGTAGATGTTCAGGATGCGTTTCTCAATCCCGGTCCCCAGCGATATGACAAGGAGCATGGGGCCGTGCTGCAGACCTTCGATTTTCCCGACTATACCGCCCTGGCTACGGACAAGGGCGTCATCCTCATCTATATCAAGGATCAGGGCGCCTACCGCTCCAGTCCCATTATCGCGCGGAATTATGTGCAGTACGTCTATGTTGATAGTAACGAGCGTCGCCGCGACCGATCGCGCCCGGCCACGGGCATGTCCGCGCCGCCCCAGCTCACCGCGAACTCCGTGCTGTACAAACAGACGCATACCGATGGCGTGACGGGGACGCTATCCGCCACCTTCGAGCCCCAGCAGATTCAGATGGGGTATCAACTGGTGGACCCCAAGGATATTGAATGGCCATCTCATCGCCGCGAAATCCTGATCAGCGTGCCGGGCTACGTGCGGTGGGAAATTGACAAAATGCGTTTTGTGGGGCCGCGTTTTCCGGAGGGGCTGAACCTCGCGGAGTTGCAGGCGCACCTGGCTGAATGCGATGTGTTGTTAACGAGTTCGAAGGGGAAACGATCAATCGTCGCCTACTCCGAGGCCACGCGCGGCTTGCCGAGCGGGAACCGGGAAGTGGAAATCCGGGGGCCCATGTTTACCGGCAAGCGGTTGGTTTTCGCCGCGCCGGGGAAAGTGACGGAGATTCATGCCTGGATTTACGCGGACAAAATGCCGGCTGACGGCTTTACCTTGCGTCTGGTCAAGGATGATCCGGAGCGGGATGCGCTTGCGCGCAACGAGGAATTGTTCATCCGGATCATTGAGGAATAGGCGTGGCGGTGGTGACCGCGCGTGTCAGCAGTCCATGAGCCGTTGGGGGGAGGGGGGCGGAGAAAAGGATTGCGGCGGCGGGGGATTGCGTGTGAATATGATGCAGAAGGGAGTTTGTTGAAATGAGGAACACGATGAAGCGTAGCGGAGCCCGAATCCTTAGCGAAGGCTG
>JAIPIQ010000095.1 GCA_021734645.1 Fidelibacterota bacterium
GCCCCGCGCGCGCACCCGTTGAACACCATCATGCGCGCGCGGGGCGCCCAGTCAATCTCAATCTCCTGTGCTTCGTGTCCTGCGCCCTCTCTGCGCCCTCTCTGGTTGCAAACCCGGGCGGACCCTGTATACTGTAGGTTCGGTTGAACCACAGAGCGACACGCTTGAAACGGGAGTCTCGACGATGAAGTTGGAACGCATGCGGAACTATGCCGGCCCGAAGGGGCCGGTCGTCCTGGTCATTATGGATGGTGTGGGCATTGGCGCGTACGAAGAGGGCGATCTGGTCCGGGCGGCCAATACGCCGACGTTGGACTGGCTGGCGGAACACAGCCTGGTCACGCGGCTGAAGGCGCACGGGCGCGCGGTGGGCCTGCCCACGGACGAGGACATGGGCAACAGCGAAGTGGGGCACAATGCCATCGGCTGCGGCCGGGTTTTCGAGCAGGGCGCCGCCCTGGTGAACAAGGCCATTGCCGAGGGCAGCCTCTTCCAGGGCGCCGCCTGGCAGGAGCTGCTGGCGCCCTGCCGTGACAGCGGCGCCACCCTGCATTTTCTCGGGCTGCTTTCCGACGGCAACGTCCACAGTCACATTGACCAGCTTGAGGCGCTGCTGCGGGCCGCCCAGCGCGACGGCGCCCGTCGGGTACGGGTGCATATCCTGTTGGACGGCCGGGATGTGCCGCCCACCAGCGCGCTGGACTACGTCGCCCGGCTCGAAACGTTCTTGCAGACCCTGAATGCGGACGGCGGCGATTTCCGGATTGCCTCCGGCGGCGGCCGCATGGGCGTGACCATGGATCGCTACGAGGCGGATTGGCGGATTGTCGAGCGGGGCTGGCGCACCCATGTCCAAGGCCAGGGGCGGGGTTTTGCCAGCGCCCGCGAGGCCATTGAAACGTTCCGCGGCGAGAAGCCGGGCATTCTGGACCAGGATCTACCGCCCTTTGTGATCACCGCCGAGGAGCAACCCGTGGGCGCCATCCGGGACGGCGACAGCGTGATCTTTTTCAACTTCCGGGGGGATCGGGCCATCGAGATCAGCCGGGCCTTCGAGGAAGAGACCTTTACGGCCTTTGACCGGGGCCCACGGCCCCAGATCCGTTATGCCGGCATGATGCAATATGACGGCGATCTGCACATTCCCTCGCGCTTCCTGGTCTCGCCCCCGGCCCTGGACCGCACCCTGGGGGAATACCTGGCCCGCGCCGGCGTACGCCAAATGGCCATCAGCGAGACCCAGAAATTCGGCCACGTCACCTATTTCTTCAATGGCAACCGCTCGGGGCAATTCGACGCCGAACTCGAGGAGTACATTGAAGTGCCCTCGGACCAGGTGCCATTCGAGGAGCGGCCCTGGATGAAGGCCGCGGAGATTACCGACCGGGTCATCGCCAGTCTGCAGGCGGATCCGGCCGCATTCATCCGCCTGAATTATCCCAACGGCGACATGGTGGGTCACACGGGCGTCATTCCCGCGGTGCGCATTGCGGTGGAAGCGGTGGACCTGCAATTGAGCCGCCTGTTGCCGGCCATCCAGGCGGCGGGCGGCATCCTGGTGCTGAGCGCCGACCACGGCAACAGCGACGACATGTATCAACATGACAAAAAGACCGGCGCGGTGAAAATGGATCCGCGCACCGGACAGCCGGAATCCAAGACGAGCCATTCGCTGAATCCCGTGCCCTGCTACATCTACGATCCGACCGGGGTGGCCCGCGCGCGCCTGGCGGACGTCACGGATCCCGGCATCGCCAGCCTGGCCGCAACCTGCCTGTGCCTGCTGGGCTTCGAGCCGCCCCCGGATTACGCCCCCAGCCTGGTTGACGTAGGCGACTGAGATCCGGCATGCATGCCAGCGAAGGCAGCCTGCGGACCCTCCTGGAAGGCCCCGTGCATTACGTGGCCCCCTCCTTTCAGCCCCGTTATACCTGGCACGAGGACCGCTGGACCCCGTTCATTGAAGGCCTCTTCGAGTTGCTGCCCATGGGCAATGACCCGGATTTCTTTCTCGGCGCCATCGCCCTGATGCCCCTGGAAGCCGTCGGCAACCTGCGCAAGTTCCTGCTGGTGGACGGCCAACAGCGCCTGATCACCGTCCTGGCCCTCATGGCCGCCATGCGCGACCGCGCCCGCGGCCCGCACCCGGCCCTGGCCCAGGAACTCGAATCCCAGTGCCTCCTCAATCCCGGCCAGGACGGCAGCTATCGCTTCAAGGTACTGCCGCATGCACGCGACCGCGGCGCGTTCTTCGCCGCCCTGGCCCCGGACACCCCGCCCGCCGAGCACCCCTTCGCCGCCTATCGCTTCTTTCAGGATGTCCTCGAACAACGCGCCACCACCATCGGCCCCCTGCCGCGCCTGGCCCACCTCCTCCTCGATCAATTCAAGATCGTCCGCATCGAGCTCGACGCCGATGAAAACCCCTACCCCATCTTCCGCAGCCTCAATGCCGGGGACCGGCCCGGCCGCGATCCCGGGCTCGAAGCCTATTCCCGCTTCAGCGCCGATCCCACCCTGATGGCGCTGATCGCCGAGGGCGAGTCCCAACACCTGGAATTCAAGGTGTCCGCCCTGGGCGGAGCCGGCGACGAAAGCGATCTACTGCGCCGGGCCGAAAAGATTGTGCGGGCGGTGGCGGGTTTTCTCAACAGCACCGGGGGCGGCACACTGCTGATTGGCGTGGGGGATGACGGCGCGCTCACCGGGATACAGGACGAGTATGACCAGGCCGATCCCCAGCGCGCCAATTGGGACGGCTATCAGCTATTCCTGCAGAATATCCTGCGGTCGCGCCTGGGCATCGAAAACCCGTTTCAGTGGTACCGGCTCAAGCGCCACATCGTGCTGGGCGCCGAAATCTGCCGTCTGATCATCCAGCCGGCGCCGGCCCCGGTCTACGTGGACAAGCGGCTCTACGTGCGGACGGGAAACCAGACCATCGAGATGCGGGGACCCGACCTGGTGGCCTATGTGCAGTATCGCTGGCCCGGCCCCGCTTGAGCGCTGCGCGAACCGCCCGCGCGGGCGGGCGGCGCCTCAAGCGCCGAGCACGGCCCGCACCGCCTGGGACAATGTATGCCCGGTAAACGGTTTCTTCAACAGGGGCGCGTCAAGCGTCCGCCGTCCGCGGCGCGTCAACCGCTCTTCGCTGAAGCCGGAAATATAGAGCACCTTGATCGCGGGCTGACGCCGCCGCAGGCGCTTGATCAGTTCCGGGCCATCCATCTGCGGCAGGATGACGTCCACAATAAAAAGCGCGGGCCAGGTTGTCATCCGGCGCACGCTGTCCAGCGCCTGCCGCGCATCGGCGGCCTCAATAACCTTGTACCCGGCGTTTTCAAGGAGCCGCGTGGCGAGCAGGCGCACCGTCAGATCGTCTTCCACCAGCAGGATCGTTTCGTGGCACAGCGCCGGCGGCCCCCCGGCTTTCCTCCCGCGCTCACGGGCGGGCGGCGCAGCCCCCGCCGGACTCTCCATCGCCTCCGCCGGCTTGACGGGAAAATAGATCATGAACGTACAGCCAGCGTTGGGTTGACTGGTCAATTCGATCCAGCCATTGAACTGCCGCACGATGCCATATACGGTGGACAATCCCAAGCCCGTTCCCTGGTCGCCGGACTTCGTGGTATAGAACGGTTCAAACACATGCTGCCGCACCTCCGCCGACATGCCGCAGCCCGTATCCGCCACCGTCAGGCACACATAATCGCCCGGCGACAGATTGAGCGGCCGCTGGGAATCATCGGCCGTCCAGGACACAAAAGCGGTGCGCAGCGTCAGCCGTCCGCCACTGGCCATGGCGTCCCGGGCATTCACCGCCAGGTTCATGAGGACCTGTTCGAGCAGCCCGGCATCCGCCTCGATCGCCGGCAATTCAGCGGCCAACTCGATGCACAGGGTCAGATCCTCGCCCATGGTGCGCTCGAGCAAGCGCTGCACATCGCGAATGACATCGTTCAACAACACCGCGCTGACCTTACTGGTTTGCTTGCGGCTCATCATCAGCAATTGGCGGGTCAAGTTGGCGGCGCGCTCGCCGGCCCCGATGATCTCCTGCACGTCGTCCCGCAGGGGCGAATCAGCCGGCAAGCCGTCCAGAATCAGGCGGCTGAAGCCGAAAATGGACGTGAGCAGATTGCCGAAATCATGCACGATCCCGCCCGCCAGGCGCCCCAGGCTCTCCATCTTCTGGGCCTGGAAAAACTGGGCTTCGAGTTCGGCTTCGCGGGTCACGTCCCGGGCGATGATCACAATATACTGGACCGCGCCCGCCGCATCGCGCAGGGGCGACGCGGTGGTCTTGGCGCGCAGGCGGGCGCCCTCATGCACCTCGGTCTGCAGCAGCCCCTGCCAGATTTCGCCCGCCGCGCCGGCCCGGGTCATTTCCCGCAGGATGCCCGGGTCCGTCCGATTGCCGCGCAGCTCGGCCAGGGTGCGCCCGAGGGCTTCGGCCGGCGCCATGCCAAAGACGCTGGCTGTGGCGGGATTGGCGTAAACGATCCGCCCGTCGGAATCGGCGATGAGGATGGCCTCATTGGATTGCTCGACCGCCATGGCCAGGCGGTCGCGCTCCTTCTGGGCCTCCTGGCGCTTGGTGATATCGGCAAAATGCTCGATGCGTCCGCCGGCATAGAGCCCCCCGCGGATGGGCTGGCTCCAGTGTTCGATCCAGCGTACGGCTTGGTCGGCGCCGGGCCGCACCCGAATCAGTTCCTTGTCCAGCAAGAATCCCTCCCGCTGGGCTCGCGTGAAGCGTTCGATATAGGTGGCCCCATGCAGGATGGACGGCGCCATGCCCTCGATGACAAAACTCAACGTTTGGCCCGTCAGCGCCGCCCGGGGCATAAGAAAGAACTGCTCGAAGGCCTTGTTCACCCAGACGACGCGCTGACCCGCATCCACGACCAGCGTCCCCAGGGAGGAAGCGTTCAGAACGTCATCGGTCAAGGAGCGATAGCGCTCCTCGCTTTCCCAGAGCGCCTCCGTGGCCCGCTCCCGCTCGATTTCAACGGCTGCGCGCGCCGCAAACCGCTCGATCAATTGCCGACGGCGCTCGGGATCTTCCCGCGGCCGGCGGTCCAGCGCAACCAGGCTGCCCAGGTACTGGTTCTCGACCCCCACCAGGGCAATGCTGACCAGGCTCTCGATCGCCCACGTCTTGAACAGCGCCTCATGGGCAAACACCGTGCGCGTCCCGGCCCCCAGGCAAAGGGGCGCCCCGGGCTCCGCGCGCCAGGCTGGATCGAGCAATACCCCGAGGCGGCGGGGCTCGCTGACCCCCTTGGCATCAAACAGCGCCAGCACCCGCTCCTGGCCGGTCACCTTGCGGTCCGCGATGGTGAGCAGAACGTAATCCGCCTGGGTTGCCTGGCCCAAAGAATGCACCAGAGCATGAAAGAAGGAGAATCCGCTGACCGTAGCCACGCCCTGGCATACCGTGCCCACGGCATCAGTCAGCCACGGGTCATGCTCGGGGGCGTTCATGCTGCGTTCAGTCACTGAGCAGCGCTCCCAATTCAGCTTGCCGGGCCGCCAGCACCTCCGGGGTGCGGGCTTCCACATTGAGACGCACCAGCGGTTCCGTGTTTGACTCGCGCACATTGAACCACCAGTCCGGATACTCAATGGTTAGGCCATCAAGCTCCGTGACGCGCCCTGTGCCATAGTGCGCTTTCAAGCGCGCCAGGACGGCGGCGCTGTCCGCCACCTCGAAATTCAATTCTCCGCTGGCGCAATACCGTCGGAGCGGCTGAATCCAGGCGGAGAGCGGCCGGGACTGACTACTGACCAAGCTGGCGACCAGCAACGCGGCCAGGGCCGCGCTCTCCGTGTAGCCATTTTCGCGAAAGTAATAGTGCCCGGACAATTCGCCGGCAAACAGCGCGCCCGCGGCGCGCATCTGCTGTTTGATGTAGGCATGCCCGACTCGGCACATCAAGGGCACGCCGCCGTTTTCCGCAATCACCTCGCGGACGGCCCAACTGCTGCGCAGGTCATAAAGGATCGGACCCTTTTCGCGGGCCAGAAGAATCTGCGCGATCAGGGCGGTGATCAGGTCCATGGGGATGATGGCGCCGGTTTCATCGGTGAAGCCGACCCGGTCGGCGTCGCCGTCAAAGGCCAGCCCGAAATCGAATGATCCGCCGCGCATGGTTTTCTGAAGCGCCTGATACGTTTCCGGTTTCAGGGGGGTGGCCTCGTGATTGGGAAACGAACCATCGGGCTCCTCGAACAGCGGGGTGACCTCGATCTCTGGGGGAAAGGCCCGGGTCTCGAGCGTGCCCATGCCGTTGGCGAAATCCACGGCGATGCGCAGGGGGCGCTGCACCGGCGCCAACGCGCGGATGTGCGCCGCGTAGGCGTCGGCAATCGGGTGGGCGATAATCTGGCCCGCGGTCGCGGGCGGTGGGGCAAAGGCGCCTGTGGCCACCAACCGCTCCAGGTCCTGGATCCCCGTCGCGCCACTGATGGGCACAGCCTGGGCGCGACAGAGCTTGAACCCGTTCCAGGCGCCGGGGTTATGCGAGGCCGTGATCATGATGCCGGCATCGGCCTCGAGGCTATGGTTGGCAAAGTAGGACATGGGCGTCGAACACAGCCCCAAATCCAGCACATCGGCGCCCTGACGGGTCAGGCCCGCGGCCAGGGCGGCGAACAAGGGGGTTGAATGGGGCCGCATGTCCCGGCCCACCACGACCCGCCGACAATTCAGCAACGTGACAAATGCCTGCCCGAGGCGCTCAGCCAACTCCGCGGTCAGCGTTTCGCCGTATATACCCCGAATATCGTATGCTTTGAAAATTCCAGCCATCATCATGCCCTTGTCGCGCTGGCCGCTCACAATTCGCAGTCAGTATACACCCCCGCGCCCGACAAACAAGCTCCGAACGTTCACCCCCAAGTGCCCAGTTGGTCCAGTTGGCCCATGCTATGTAAACGACGGTCGAGGGCATTGATCGTATCCGGGGCAGGGTGACGGTTAAGGGGACGGATAACTGCGCGCTGCGAATAAAAACCACATGAGGCTCTTGCAAAACCTCCAGCGGACGACACGGAGGTCGTCCCTCCATTTTAAACGCACGGGTCTTGAACTGATTTCTGGAGGGTCGGGCTCCGTCCCGACCGATGAACTGGAGGTTTTGCAAGCGCCTCACATAACATCAACGGGGGCGGCCGCCGTCCGGCGACCGCCCCCGCGCGCTCAGTTCCGTGTCGGGCCGCTCAGGGATTGGGTTCCGCGGCCAAGGCCGGCAGATAGACCACCGAGCCGCCGAACTGGCTGGCGGCCGGAGTGGGCGTGCCCCACCAGTTCATCTGGGCGTTGACCGTATCGGCGCCCGCGTTGCGCACTTCCTGATTGCCGTTACCGAAGACCGAATTGTTTCCCGGTTCAGCAACCGTGCCGAAGTTCAGATTGTACGTCGTCGCCCCGGGGGCGGCGTTCACGCGCAGACCGAAACGGCCATTGTTGACCAGCATGTTGGCCCGCCCCAACAGCGTTGCCGTTTCGGAGGCGTTCAACGAAACATTGACCCCGTCTTGAGTATTCCCACTGGCCAGATTAGCGACCAGCAAGGCCGAGGCGCTCCCGTCCGTGGCCGATAAATCCAGGAATATCCCGCTCGATCCGTTGTCAGACGCCTCGTTAAACATCAACAAGGCGGACACCTGGGCATCCACCACCCCGCTGGATGCCGCCTGCACGCGGATGCCATGGCCGTCGTTGTCCGTAACCACATTCTCGCTCAGATTCACTGAGACATCGTCACCCGCCTCCAGGTTGAAGGTCAGCCCATGCGTCGTATTGTCGCGCGCATTCACGTCCGTCATCAGAACGTTCACATCATCGCCCGCGGTCAACTCCGCCCGCAGACCGCCCGCGCCGTTGTCGTTCAGTTCCAGGGGGCCAAAGCCATCCGTGACCCCCAGGACCAGCATATATGGGAGGATCGAGCCCCAACCCAGTGCGGGGAACACGCCTGCGTCCGATGTCGCCAGCAGCAGCACATTGCCGCCCGCGGTTGCATTGACCCGCGCCCCCGCCGCAGCATTCCGCTCGGCGGTGATGCCGGAGAGCCCCACGCCGATCCCGCCATTGGGCGCGGTCAGATTCAGCAGGATCCCGCGGGCGCCCGCGCCCAAATGATCGCTTGCCTCGACACCGGTCAGGACCGCGAACACATCGCCCTCGGCGCTGTTCGCTCTCACGTCCACGCCACCCAACTCATTGCGGTGAGCGCTCACGCTACTCAACCCCACGGCGGCGGTGGCGCGGGCTTGCAGTACCCCGCCAAACCCCACCGCGGCATTGTCGCTGACGTTCAGTCCGCTGCCCAGAAGCACGGCGTCGCCGTTTTGCGCCTCGACGAAACTGACGATCCCCGCGAACTCGTTGTTGTTGGCCTCCAGCCCCATCAGCGCCGCCACCGCCATGCTCTCACCGCGCGCGCCGGCAAAGATCCCGTCGCGCCCGTTGTCATGGTATTGCGCGGGACCGAGCCCGGACGTAGCCAGGGGTGCCCCGAAGCGGTCGGCCAGAGCGAACAGCCCATCGCTCGAAGCCACCACGTTGACGGCAAAGCCATCGGCACTCACCGCATCACTCCACAGGCCGAAGGTCCCGTTGTCCGACGCATGGACGTCCAAATGGACCCCGACGGCCCCGATACGCCCGCTGACTTCGGAGTAAACGCCATCCAACCCGTTGTCGTGGGCCGTCACCGGGCCGAACGGCGTCTGGTTGGGGATCGTGAACAAATCAGGAATGCCCAGGGCGTCTCCCAGCAAATCCAGGGCCGGTTGCAGGGCATCCGTCGAGGCGATCACGCCCACGGCCACGCCGTCAACCGCCTCGACCTCCTGCCGGATACCGGATGCTGTGTTGTCGTGCGCGGCGGCATCCAGCATGATGCCGACCGCGACGTCCTGGGCGTCGGTCGCCGCGATCAATCCGTTGGCGGCATTGCCATGTGCCTGCACGCGCGCGGCCAGGTTGATGGCCGCGATCTCGGCGTCGGCCGTCATTATGATACCGTCACCTTGATTGGCATGAGCCTCGGCGCCCACGACGCCCGTCAGCGCCACCAGGGGAGCGCCCGCCTCGATAAGCGCGCCATAACCGAGGTTATTGTTGAACTGCGCGGGCCCGACGCCTTGCGGCGGCGGGAGCATGGGCAGATTGTCCGGCGGGACCAGCAGCCCCAGCAGGCCCACCCCCATCTGGGCTAACTCCGTCAAGTTATCAGAAGAACCCACCCAGTTGACGGCCACCTGATCGCTCTCGGTGTTTGCGTACAGCCCGTAGCCCGCCTCGTTGTCATTGGCGCTGACGTCCAGCAGCGCGGTCAACGCGCCGAACTCGCCGCGCGACAAGACGGTGAGGCCGAATGCCTGGTTGCGGCTGGCTTCGAGGCGGCGGTCCGCCGAAGCCGACCGCAGGTTCACATCGGCGAACGGCAGCACGGGCCCCAGCAGGCCGTCGAGCCCCAGATCCCAATCCGGCAGGTTCGCGGTCACCAGGGACACGCCGGGGGACTGGGAAATGACTTGGCCACCGAGCAGATTCTCATTGAGCCGGACATTATCGAGGTTGACCCAGCTCAGCGACTGGCCACTGACATGCGCCTGCAGACCGATCGAGGCATTCTGGGTGGACTCGACGTCCACCAGGTTCAGCATGGCCGCACCCAGACTCTGGACCGCCGTCATGAGGCCATCACCTTCATTGCCGCTGGCGTTGACCCGCTGCATATCCAAGAGGGCGCTTTCGCCGCCTTGCACGATCGCCAGCAGGCCGGGACCGGCATTACCGGTGGTGGTGAATCGCTTGAAACGCACGTCCGCCGTTTCGTTGCCCTGCACTTGAACCAGCCCCCCGACGGCGCCACTATCGCGCACGGCCACCCGGTTGAGTTTCACATTGACCCGGTCGGCCTCCAGCACGGCCGTAAACCCATTCCCCTGATTGAACGCGAACAGGGTGTCGCGGATCTGCAAGGTGGCGTCGTCATAATTCTCCCCCCGGACTTCGAGCCCCATGCCATTGCGCAGGAAACTGGAGTTCGAGATCCATACATCGAAGGTTCCGCTGGCGCCCCATCCCTGAATCACCGCGCCGGCCGCGGCATTGTTACGGAAGAGCGTGTCGTCAATCGCTACGCGCAAATCTCCGCCCAAGAACGCGGGCGCCATGGGAGCAATACCGTCGGCGCCGACCGCCATGCCGCCGGCCGGAAGGATCAGCGCGCCGATGTCGGTATGCTCGACGATATTGTTCTCGATGCGCAGGTTGGTCACGCCCTCGGCATAGATGCCGATCCGCTGGGGCATGGAGCTCCCACCCAGCGCGACCGTCGGGGCGAGTGTGGATGGGCCGGTGTTGATGATGCGCAGGCCCTTGACGGTGGTGTTGTTGGCCATGGTGATGGTCGGGCCGTTGCCGCCACCATCCACCGTCGGATAAGTCCCGCCGTAGGTCTTGCCGCCGAAGCCGGAGATCACGCTGCCGGCGCCCCACAGGGTGACGCCGTCTTTCAGCATGACGTTCTCAAGGTACGCCCCGTCCTTGGCATGCACATAGACATTCCCCTTGCCAAAGGCCC
>JAIPIQ010000096.1 GCA_021734645.1 Fidelibacterota bacterium
GTCGCCGCGGCCTGACCGGCGCGCCGTCCCAGCGAGGACGGCGACCGTTTGAAAACGCGCCGAAAGATGCGCGAGAAGTAGAACGGGTCGTCAAAGCCCACCCGCGCGGATGCTTCTTTCACGCTGAGGCCTTCATCCCGGATTGGCAATGTAATATCCAGCATTATGAAAGGCGGTTCGTGCGGGAAACGATTATTATTGTTTATCCGGGGACGAGGAGAAGGAGAGCCAGATGAAGAAGATCCAGACGATCAAACCATGCCGTCCGAAATGGCGGGGGACCATGACCGACCGCGAGCGGTTCAACCACCAGATGCAGTACCGGCCCGTGGATCGTTGTTTCAACATGGAATTCGGCTACTGGAACGAGAATTTCACGGAGTGGGATATTTTCCGGGAAAACGGCATTACCAACAATGCCGAAGCCGACATCTTTTTCAACTTCGACCGGCAGGTGGTCACGGGCGGCAAGGTGTGGCTCAGTCCTACGTTTCCGCAGAGCGTAATCGAGGAAACCGCCACCCGCCGGGTTCTGATGAATGCGGACGGCTTGCTGGCGGAGGTGCCCCTGGATGGCCACGATACGATCCCCCACTATCTGACCTCTTCCATCACCACGCCGGAAGACTGGAAACGCTGCAAGGCTGAGCGCTTCCGGCTCGACGACCCGGCGCGGATGATTGACGTGGCGGCGCTCCAGCAAGCCCATCCGCCGACCCGCGACTATCCCCTGGGCGTCAACTGCGGCTCAATGATCGGCAAAATCCGCGATATGCTGACCTTCGAAGGGCTGGCCTATGCCTGCTGCGACTATCCCGAGATGGTCGAGGACATGGTCGAGACCGCCTGCCAGATGGTCGAGCATGCGCTGGACCAACTGCTGCCGGCCCTCGATTTTGATTTTGCAGCCGGGTGGGAGGATATCTGCTTCAAGAACGGACCGATTGTTTCGGTGGATTTCTTCCGGGACGTGGTCATGCCGCGCTACCAGCGGATTTCCAAGCGCCTGCGGGCCGCGGGGATCAAGCTCTGGTGGGTGGATTGTGACGGCGACGTGCGCCCGATCCTGCCGTATATGCTCGAGGGGGGCGTCAACTGCCTGTTTCCTTTCGAGGTGAACGGCTGCGCCCATCCGGCTGAGCTGCTGGCCGAATATGGCCGCGATTTGCGCATCATGGGGGGGGTTGACAAGATCGAACTGGGCAAAGGACCCGTCGCCATCAAGGCGTACATGCAGACGCTGATTCCTCTGGTCGAGCGCGGCGGCTATATTCCCTTCTGCGATCACCGCTGCCCGCCCAACGTGAAGCCCCGGGACTATTTGTACTACCTCGACCTCAAAGAGCAGATGTTCGGCATGGGCTGAGCCCGCTCGATTCAGTTGGCGGCGGGTAACCGTTCACGGGCTCTATTCGCCAACGCTTTGGAGTGCGGCAGCGTGAGCTGCCGCTTTGGGGGGCGGAGCGCTGCTTCGCCGCGCGCCTGACCAAACGCCGGACCTCTCACTGATCCAAACACAGTGAAAAAAGCGGCAGCTTCCGCCTTTGCAGGTCATGCTACGGCGGACACGCACGCTGCCGCACTCCCAAAGGGCGCTCACCGTTCAATATGCTATCGTCACCCGTGAACGGGTACGGCGGCGGGGGGCGCGGGTGCGATGGTCGCGGAAGCCAGCCACTTGTCGAGCAGCCGGTCGAGGGTGACCAGGCCAATGACCTGCTCCTTGTCATCCTGGACGAAGGCCAGGGGTTGCTGGGTGAGGCGCAGGCGCGGCAAGAGGTTGTCCAGCGGCTCGGTGGCGGCGACGAATTGGGGCGGGCGCATGAAGTCCCGGACTTGGGCCGTCGGCTCGCCCGCCCCCAGCAGGTCGAGCACATGGATGAAGCCGACAAACGTGCGGGTGGCGGGCTGCCAGACCGGCAGGCGGCTCAAGCTTTGGCTCCGGGCCAGCTCGGTCACCTGTTCGGCGGTCATCTCCGGGGTCACGGTGACCAGCTCGTCGCGCGGGATCATAATATCGCCACAGGTGCGGTGGGCCAGATCAAAGACGCCGTGGATCAGCCGGCGTTCCGGGGCGGAGAGATAGCCGCTGCGCTCGCCTTCGTGGGTCAGATGGCGCAGATCTTCCCGCGTGACCAGCGCCCGCAGTTGGAACGGCGGGGTTCGATGGGCGGGCAGCATCAGGCGGACGATGGCATTGACCAGACGGTTGATCGGCCGGAACAGAATCTCCCACAGGGATAACAACCCCACGAATGGCAACACCCGTACGGCCGGTCGGCCCCGGAACCAGGCTTTCGGCAGATACTCGGAGCAGACCAGGAGCAGGAGCGTCATGACCAGCGGGCTGGCGCGGGCGCCCCAAACATCCCAGCGGGCAGTGGCCCAGCGCACGGCCAGAACCGAACAGAGCACATTACAGATATTGTTGCCCACGAGGGTGGTGCTGATCAGCAAATCCGGTTTCTCGAGCATGCGTTTGATGGCGGCGGCCCCGCGCGCCCGCCGCCGCAACAGGTGCTGCAACCGCAGGTAGTTGATGGAGATCAAGCCGGTTTCCATGCCGGAGAAAAAGGCGCTGCCCAGCATGCACAGGAAAATCCCCGGCAGAATCCAGTTGAGCGTCACAGGCGCTCCTCCTGGTCCGGTTCGCCGGCTGCCGGCGGCAGACGCTCGAGCAATACGTGCTGAATCCGGTGGCCGCGCAGGCGCTGCACGGTCACGCGCACCCCCTGGGCCGCCAGGATCTCGCCGGGCAGCGGCAGGCGTTCGAGCTGGGCGTGAATCCAGCCCGCCAGGCGGTCGGACGACTCCGCTTCGAGGTGCAGGCCCAGCTCGGCATTGAGGACATCAAGGGCCAGATCGCCGGCGGCCAGCCATTGGTTGGGGCCCTGCGGCTGCAATTTCAGTTCGGGGCCCTGATAGTCGTCGCTGACGATCCCGGTGATGGTTTCGAGGATGTCCCCGCGGGAAATCATACCGGCCGTGCCGCCATATTCATCCACCACGACCGCGACGCGAAAGCGTTCGGCCTGCATGCGTTCGAGGAGCCGGTCCAGGGCCACCGTTTCGGGCACATAGCGGGGCTCCCGGCGGGCGGCGGACAAATCGCGCCGGGGATCGAGCAAATAGGCGCGCACATCCAGCACCGCCTCGATTTCATCCAGATCGCCGCGGTACAGCGGCAGAAAGCGCACGCGCGCCGCGCCGACGACCGGCGCCGGGTCGGCAGGCGAATCGTCGAGATCGAGCCCCATCAGGTCCACCCGCGGGGTCATGACGTCGGCGGCGCGCAGGTCGCTCAGGCGCATGATCGCCCGGACCATGCTGTCCTCATGGCGGTCAATAATGCCCTCTTCGCCGCTGAGCTTCAGGATCGTGGCCAGTTCCTCTTCGCTGAGATGGCGGCCGCCGGTGCTGCCGGGCGGCGTGAAATGAATATCGAGGGCGCGCGTCAGGCTTTCGAGGGCGGCGGCCAGGGGGCGAACGACCGTGAGGAAGCCGTGCAGGGGGCGGGCATACCACAACGCCAGCCGCTCGGGCCAGAGCAGGGCCACACGCTTGGGGCCCACCTCGCCAAACACGAGCAGGAAGAGCGTCAGGCCGACGGTGGTCAGTTCCGCCGCGTAGGGGGTGACGCGCCGCAGGAGCAGAAAGGTCAGGGTCGAGGCCAGGACATTGACCAGGGTGTTGCCGATCAGCAAGCCCGAGAGCAGGCGATTGGGCGTGCGCAGGATGCCGCCCACCAGGGTGGCGGCCGCGCCGTGGCCGTCCAGTCGCCGCACCTGCAAGGCGCCCAGGGAAAAGAACGCCGTTTCCGCACTGGAAAACAGGGCGGACGCGCCCAGCGCCGCGGCCAGCAGCAGGCTCTCGAACAAGACGATCAGTGCGTCACTCATTAAGACATCAGAGACCCAATACGTCCGCCATGCGATAGAGCCCGGGCGGGCGGCCCACAAGCCAGGCGGCGGCGCGCAACGCGCCGAGGACAAACGTGTCCCGCTGGGTGGCGCGGTGGCTGAACTCCAGGCATTCGCCCTCGGCCGCAAAGAGCACGGTATGGTCGCCGACGATGTCGCCGCCCCGGACGGCGTGAAATCCGATTTCCCTGGCGGGGCGCGCGGGTCCCAGACCCTCGCGGCCGTGGCGGGCCACTTCATCGAGGTTCCATTCGAGGCCCGCGGCCACGGCCTGCCCGAGCGCCAGCGCGGTTCCGCTGGGGGCATCCTGTTTGCGGCGGTGGTGCCGCTCGATAATCTCCACGTCGTAGCCCTTGTCGCGCAAGGCCGCGCCGGCCTGTTCGAGCAAGGCCAGCAGGAGGTTGACGCCGAGGCTCATATTGGGCGCCAGGACGATCGGCGCCTGCGCCGCGGCGGCTGCCACGGCGGCGCGTTCCGTCGCGTCGAGGCCGGTGGCCCCCAGTACCAGGGCCTTGCCCTGTTCGGCGGCAAAGGCCGCATGCGCCGGGGCGGCGGCATGGGCGCTGAAATCAATCAGGACGGCCGCCGGGGCCGCGGCGGCGGCGAGGTCGGCGGTCAGTGGCACGTTGCAGGCGCCGCACCCGGCCAACGTGCCCGCATCCCGGCCCAGGGCCGGACACTCCGGCTGTTCCGCGGCGCCGGTCAGCGACAGGCCGGGGACCGTTCCCGCGCACAAATGGCGCACCAGGGACTGGCCCATGCGGCCGGCGGCCCCCAAGACACAAACCGATGTATTCATGCCCCGGCCCTCAGATCAGCTCGAGCGCCCGCAGGCAGGCTTCGAGCTGGGTGCGCTGCTTGGCGGCCATGGGCACCATGGGCAGGCGATAGACTTCCTCGAGCAGGCCCTGCATGGCCATGGCGGCCTTGACCGGCACCGGATTGGTGTCCAGGAATAGATCGCAGAAGAGCGGGTGCAGCGTCCGGTGCAACTCGGCGGCTTCATCCCACTGACCGTCCAACACATAATGCACCAGGCGCGTTACCAGCGCCGGGGTCACATTGGCCGCCACACTGATGACGCCCACCGCGCCCACCGCCATCATCGGGAAGGTCAGGGCATCGTCACCCGACAACACGTCCAGCTCCGGACAGCGCCGGTTGAGGTGGCTGACCCGGTCCACACTGCCGCCGGCTTCCTTGATGGCCACAATCTGGGGGTGCTGCGAGAGCTCGACGGCCGTCTCAATGTCAATCTCCCGGGCGGACCGCCCGGGCACATTGTACAGCACCACGGGCAGCCCCAAGTCCGCAATCTTCGAAAAATGCGCAATCAGACCGCGTTGGCTGGGCTTGTTATAGTACGGCGTCACTTGCAGGGTGGCATCCGCCCCGAGTTCCTGGGCGTGCTGGGTCAGCTCGAGGGCTTCGCTGGTCGAGTTCCCCCCGGTGCCTGCGATGACCTGGGCGCGCCCGCGACACACTTCGATCGTGGTGGCCACGACCCGCTCATGTTCCTCCATAGTCAGGGTGGGGGACTCGCCCGTGGTTCCCACGGGCACCAGTCCGTCAATTCCGCCCTCGATCTGGCGCTCGATCAGGCGCGCCAGGGCATCGTAATCAACTTCACCCCGGGCCGTGAACGGCGTGACAATGGCGGTATAGGCTCCCTCAAACATGTTCTTTCTTCCTTTCAATTACGCGTTCAAACGCGTTCGCATGGCGTCCAGTTGGGTGCGCAGGCGGGCCGGCAACCGATCGCCAAACTTGGCGAAGAAGGCTTCAATCTGGGGCAACTCCGCCAACCAGGCGCTCCGGTCCACCTTGAGCAGCTCGGCCAGATCTTGCGAGGCCAGATCCAGCCCGGTCAAGTCCAGATCCTGGGGCTGCGGCAGGCTGCCGATCGGCGTTTCCTGGGCGCCGACCGCATTGTCCACCCGTTCACACATCCATTTCAGCACGCGGCTGTTCTCGCCAAAGCCGGGCCAGAGCCACCGCCCCCCGGCATCTTTGCGGAACCAATTCACGTAAAAGATCTTCGGGGCCTGGGCGCCGAGGCGGTCGCCCATGGCCAACCAGTGGGCGAAATAGTCGCCCATGTGGTAGCCGCAGAAGGGCAGCATGGCGAAGGGATCATAGCGCAGGGCCTTGACATCAAGGGCCGCGGCCGTGGGCTCGGAGGCCGCCGACGCGCCCAGGTAGACGCCGTGGTCCCAGTCGAAGGCTTCGGTGACCAGGGGCACGACCTGGGTGCGCCGCCCGCCGAAGATGAAGATGTCAATCGGCACGCCCGCCGGATCTTCCCAGGCCGGGCAGATCACGGGGCACTGGGCGGCCGGCGCCGTGAACCGGGCATTGGGATGCGCGCCCTTTTCGCCGCTGGCCGCCGTCCAGGGACGGCCCTTCCAATCAATGCCCTCTTGGCAGGGCACACCCATGTCCTCCCACCAGACGTCGCCATCGGGCGTCAAGACGCAATTGGTGAAGATCGAGTTCTTGCGGACCGTGGCCATGGCCATGGGATTCGAGGCCTCGCTGGTGCCGGGCGCCACGCCGAAGAAGCCAGCTTCCGGATTGATGGCGCGCAGGCGGCCGTCGGGACCGATCTTCATCCAGGCAATGTCGTCGCCGATGCACTCGCATTTCCAGCCTTCGATGGTGGGCTGGAGCATGGCCAGATTGGTCTTGCCGCAGGCGCTGGGGAAGGCGGCCGCCAGGTGGTAGGCCTTGCCGGCCGGACTGGTCAGGCGCAGGATCAGCATATGCTCGGCCATCCAGCCTTCCTCGGCCGCGATTTTCGAGGCGATGCGCAGGGCCAGGCATTTCTTGCCCAGCAGGGCGTTGCCCCCATAGCCGCTGCCGTAGGACCAGATCAGGTGCTCCTCGGGGAAGTGGGCGATGTACTTCTGCTCGATGGGCGCGCAGGGCCATTTGGCGCCATCGGATTCGCCGGGCGCCAGGGGCTTGCCCACGGAATGCAAACAGGGGATGAATTCGCCGTCGTCGCCCAGGGTCTCGATCACTTTCTGGCCGACCCGGGTCATGATATGCATGTTGACCACCACGTAGGGGCTGTCGGTGATCTCGATGCCGATCTTGGCGATCGGCGAGCCGACCGGCCCCATGGAGAAAGGAATGACGTACAGGGTGCGCCCGCGCATGCAGCCGTTGTACAGGCCCTTCATGGTGGTCTTCAGCTCGGCCGGATCAATCCAGTTATTGGTCGGCCCCGCCTCGGCCTGGGTCCGGGCCGCAATGTAGGTGCGATCCTCGACGCGCGCCACATCCGAGGGATCCGAGCGGAACAAAACGCTGTTCGGCCGCTTGGGCAGGGGCGTGGCCAGGCCACACGCCTTCATCTGCGCCATCAATTCATCATATTCGCGCCGGGATCCGTCGCACCAATACACCTGCTCCGGCTGGCACAGGGCCTCAATTTCAGCGACCCACTCTTTCAATTTGCGATTGTTCGTCATGTTGCTCTCGCTCCTGTTTTGTGTCTGACGCCGCCCGCCCGAAATTCGACGGGTCGCGACGCCCTGTTAGTAAAAACCTATACTTATGTTCAAAAATCGGTGGCCACCCGGCTACCGGTCCCCGTACCACGCATGTGCAGACGGTTATCTATCATACCCCGCGCCCCGCGCTTGCCAAGCAAAAAAGACCCCAGCAAAAAAGACCCCGGCCAAGAATGACAAGCGCGATGAACGAAAGTTGCCGGCTGATGACTGAACACTGTTTACTGATCACTCCCCTACTTCGTCGCCAGCTTCGTCGCCAGCTTTGTCGGTCCGGCGGGTCGGTTAAGCATTGCGCCGTTGATTGGCCTCCGCTCCGCGGGGGATCCGCGATTGAGAGAGTGCGATTAGGATAAGGGGGGGGGATTCGGGGGCGGCCATTTGGCTGGAAAAAAGGGCTTGCGGGGCCGGGCGGCGCCCGTTATGGTAACCGTTTCCAATGGGAAAAGCGGCGCGGGTCAACAGGCTCCTCGCGGCGTGGTTTCAGTCAAGTAGCCTGGGTAAACCCCGGCGCGCGGATACGGGTTGGTCCGGCGGCGGTTGTTGGTGCGTACAACCCGGAGAGCAGAAACGAATGCAAGATAAAGCGCAAGTTGCGGCTGGCCAGGATGAATTGGCGAGCCTGTACGAGAAGACCCTGAAGAAGTTTGCGGAGCAGATGATCACGGACGGCCGGGTGATCGAGAAATCCGACAATCAGGTATTGGTGGATGTGGGGTACAAATCCGAGGGCCTGCTGGGGGCGTCGGAATTCGATGATTTCGAGTCTGTGCAGGTGGGCGATCAGTTTGAAGTGCTGATAGTCAATCTCGAGAATGACGAGGGGATGATCGAGCTGAGCAAGCGCCAGGCGGAGGAGCAGCGCAACTGGGACCGGGTGCTGGACAGTTTCACGGAAGGCGGCACGATCCAGGGCGTCATCAAGGCCAAGGTCAAGGGCGGGGTGATTGTGGATGTGGGCGTCGAGGCTTTTTTGCCGGGCTCGCAGCTTGATCTGACGCCGGTGCGCAATCTGGATGCCTATTTGGACCAGACGTATGATTTCAAGGTGCTGAAGATCAACCGTGAGCGGCGCAACATCGTGCTATCGCGCCGGGAGCTGCTCGAAGATCTGCGCCGCGAGCAGCGGCGGGTGCTGCTGACGGAGATCAAGCCGGGCCAGATGCGCCACGGCACCGTCAAGAACATCACGGACTTCGGGGCCTTCGTGGATCTGAGCGGGATGGACGGCCTGTTGCATATCACCGACATGAGCTGGGGCCGGATCACCCATCCGTCCGAAGTGGTGCACGTGGGCCAGGAACTCGATGTGATCGTGCTGGATGTGAACCTGGAAAAAGAGCGGATTTCGTTGGGGCTCAAGCAGAAGTTGTCGAATCCCTGGGACGACATCGAGCGGCGTTACCCGGTGGGCACGCGGGTGCAGGGCAAAGTGGTCAGCCTCATGCCCTACGGCGCGTTTGTCGAGATCGAGGATGGCATCGAGGGCTTGGTGCACGTTTCCGAGTTGTCCTGGACCAAGCGCGTGGCCAAGGCCGCGGATGTGCTCCAGGAGGGCCAGGAAGTCGAGGCGGTGGTGCTGAACATCAACCGCGAGGGCAAGAAGCTCTCCCTGGGCATTCGCCAGACCGAGACCAATCCGTGGGACCTGGTGCAGGAAACCTATCCCATTGGCGCGCGGGTCAAGGGCCGGGTGCGCAACTTCACCACCTACGGCGCGTTCGTCGAGCTGGAAGAAGGCGTGGACGGCATGATTCATGTCTCGGATATGTCCTGGACCAAGAAGATCAATCACCCGAGCGATGCGCTCGAAAAGGGCCTGGAACTCGAATGCGTGGTGCTCGAGGTGGACGCCGCCAACCAGCGGATTTCCCTGGGGCTCAAGCAGGCCCAGGAAGATCCCTGGACCGGTATCGCCAACCGCTTCAAGATCGGCCAGAAGGTCACGGGCGCCGTGACCAAGCTGGCGGCCTTTGGCGCGTTTGTCGGGCTCGAAGAAGGCGTCGAGGGCCTGGTGCATATCAGCCAGATCAGCGACGACCGCGTCGAACACGTGCGCGATGTGCTCAAGGTGGGCCAGGAAGTCGAAGCCCGCGTGGTCAAGGTGGATCCGGTCGAACGCCGGATCGGTCTGAGCATCAAGGCCGCCGAGCTGTCCGATGACGAATTCCAGGTCAGCGACGACATGCTCACGGGCTTGCAGCCGGGCACGGATCTGGTGGATCTGGCCGGGGCCTTCGATCAGGCCTTCGGCGGTCAGCCCGAATGGCACCCGGGCGAACGCAAAGCCGCCGAAGCCAAGGAAGAAGCGCCCGTGGCCGAAGAACCGGCCGAGGAGCAAGCGGCTGAAGAACCGGCCGAGGACGCCGAGACCGAGCCCAAGCAGGCCGACTGAACGGATTCGGGGCCGGGAGGCGCCATACCGCCTGCCGGCCCCGTTACAGCCGCTGTAATGGAAAACAGCGTCCGTTACAGCCGCTGGAACGAAAATCGAGCGGCGTTACAGCCGCTGGAATGGAAGCGAGCGAACGGATTTGGGCATGTCAAAACCGAAATATAGAGACAGCGCCAAGGGCTTGGATGTTGCGTATGTGGCCCAGTTGGCGCGGATCGAGTTGACGGCCGAGGAGTTGGCGCGTTTCGAGGCGCAATTGCCGGGCATCCTGGATCTGATGCGGGAGTTGGCGGCGGTGGACGTCAGCGGAGTTGAGCCCACGGCCCACGGCTTTCCGTTGGATAATGTCTGGCGCGCGGACGAAGTGCGGCCGGGGCTGGATGCGGAAACCGTGCTGGCCAATGCGCCGGCGACGCGCGGGCCGTTGTTCAGCGTGCCGCCGATCATCGAGTAGGCGGCGACGATGTCCGCACTCCAGCATCTGAGTTTGTGCGCCGCCCAGGCCGGGTTGGCGCGCGGCGACTTCAGCGCCCTCGAGTTGACGGAGGCCATCCTGGCGGCCATTGGGCGGGTGGACGAACGTGTGGGGGCGTATGTCGAGGTGCAGGCCGATGACGCCCGCGCCCAGGCCTGTGCGGCCGATGAACGCCGGGCGGCCGGCGACCCGGCGCCGCTGCTCGGGTTGCCCCTGGCCAT
>JAIPIQ010000097.1 GCA_021734645.1 Fidelibacterota bacterium
ATCCGGGTGCGGTAGGGGTGGTGCCCCGGCGACCGGATGGCAGCCTGGTGCTCGTGCGCCAGTTCCGCAAGGCCCGGGAATGCGAATGTCTGGAAATTGTCGCCGGCTTGCTCGACCCCGGCGAAGCCCCCGCCGCCGCCGCCGCGCGCGAGCTGCGCGAGGAAACCGGGCTCGAGGCGGATACCCTCGAACCCCTCGGCGAAATCTGGGCGTCGCCCGGCTATACCGATGAATGTATCCATCTGTTTTTTGCG
The DNA here is from genome assembly GCA_021734645.1 of Fidelibacterota bacterium. Classification (GTDB taxonomy): domain Bacteria; phylum Verrucomicrobiota; class Kiritimatiellia; order JAIPIQ01; family JAIPIQ01; genus JAIPIQ01. Next base: position 255 of record JAIPIQ010000097.1, read on the forward strand.
GATTGTTCGGCGCCCGCCGGGGCGCACGCACCCGATGAAGACGAACGGATTGAAGTGGTCGGCCTGGCGCCGGCGGCCTTCGAAGCGCTGATCGCCTCCGGACAAATCCACGATGCCAAGACCCTGGCCGCCTGGACCCTCTGCCGCGCCCGCTTCAGCCCGCCCCCCCCGGGAGCAGCCTCATGAAGGATTGGCAAGCCCGCTTCGAGCGCCTGCGGCGTTTCCTGGCCCACGATATCTGGGTCATCGAGGTTTCCTCGCCCTCGGCCTGGCGCGCCCGCCTGGCCCGCGTCCTGCGCATCCTGTCCCTGGCCACCCGCGGCTTCCGCGATGACGATATCACCACCCAGGCCTCGTCCCTGACTTTCGCCACCTGCATGTCCCTCGTGCCCCTGCTGGCCATCGCCTTTGCCGTGCTGCGCGGACTGGGCGCCGGCGCGGACCGCATCGGCCAACTCATGGAATGGCAGGCGCAGATGCCGCCGGAGTTCCAGCAGTTTCTCGGGCGCGTCCTCGAACTCGTGGATACCACCAATTTCGCGGCCATGGGCTGGATCGGCGTCGGCATCCTGATCTTCATGGCCGCCATGGTCCTGGGCAAGATTGAAAAGTCCGTCAATCGGATATGGGGCATTACCAACAGCCGGGGCATTCTGCGCCAGTTGGCCAATTACATCAGCATCCTGGTGGTCGTGCCCATCCTGATCGGCATCGCCAGCACCGTCATGGCCACGCTCTCGAGCGAAACGCTGATCGCGCGGCTGGGCAGCGCTGGGTTCATGTATCGCGCCAGCCTGCGCTCGATGCCCCTGCTGGCCACCTGGATCGCCTTGAGTTTTCTGTACGCGGCCCTGCCGAACACCCGCGTGCGCGCGGTCTCGGCGCTGGTCGGCGGGCTCTTTGGCGCCATTCTCTGGCTGGCCTGGCAAAAAGCCTATATCATGCTCCAGGTCGGCGTGGCGCGGCATAACGCCATCTATGGCACCTTCTCCGCCATCCCCATCTTCCTGGCCTGGATGTACATTGGCTGGCTCCTGATCCTGCTGGGCGCGGAGGTCACGTTCGCTATTCAGAATGAAAGCACCTTTCATCTTGAACGCGCCGGCCGCCAGGCCAGCCCCAAGGCCCGCGCCAGCCTGGCGCTTTCCCTGTTGACCATCGCCGCCGAAGCCCAGCAGGGCCGCGGCGAGCCGCTCAACCTGGCCCGCGTTTCCCAACGCCATCGGGTACCCATCCGCTTGCTGAACGAGGTGATCGCCCTCCTGGTCAACGCCCAATGGCTGGCCCCCGTCGCCGAACAGAACGATAACTTCATCCTGACCCGCACCCCCGAGAAATTGTCCCTGGGACAGATTCTCGATCTCTTCCTGGAAGACGGCTATTCGAGCGCCGACCTGCACATTGAGGGTATCCGGCCCTTGGGCGGCGCCGCCCTGGCCGAATGGGATCGCGCCTGGCACGAGGCCCTCGCCCCCCAAACCCTGGCCGATTGTATCGAGCCCGAAGGCAACGCGCGCCAGGCTTGAGTTCAACCCGGCGATACCCGCCGACCGCCTCAGCACGTTGTCCGCGCCGTTGAACTCAGGGGGCCGGGGACCGGGTGCCAACGGCATAGAGCCAGGCAATGGCCTCGCCGGTCACGGAGCGGAAGCCGGCGCTCGAGCGCCACCAGTCCGTCCGGTTGAATTGGGCGGGTTGCAGGCTGACGACTCCGATCTGGTGGGCCGGGCCGAGGGCGCGCCGGAAGAGCAGGCGGGAGCGCCGCCCATGGGGTCCGTAGGTCACCAGGTCGAGGCGCCGACTGGCCGCCGGATCATTTGCCAGGGCGGCGGCGAGGCTGCAAGCGGATTGGAAGGTGCGGTCGCGGCGGGTGGCGGGGGCGGGGATTGCGCGGACCTTCTCCGGGGGCAGTCCGTGGGCCAGGGCGCTGGCGGCCATGGATTCGGCGAAGGTGGGGTACGCGCGCAGGGCCTGGCCATAGTCGTGCGGACCGCCGGTGGTAATGAGCAGTTCGTAGTTGCCCGTCTCGAAAAGCGTCCCGATCTCGGGCCAGCCGTCATCCGGCACCCAGCCTTCCACCACCAGCCACTCGCCCCCCAGCGGCGCATACGGCGCCAGGTAATCGTACAATCCCCGGGCCAAGGGCCGGGCACTCAACGCCAGCCCCAAAACCAATACCAGGGCGCCCAAGCCGAGCAGGCGCCCGCGATGCTTGCGGTGCCCAAAACATGAAAAAGCAGACATGGTCACTTCACCTCCGGTTGGCCGTTCAAAGGGTCCGTCCGCTCCAGATCAGTAATCCGAATATACCAAGCCCCATTGCTCCACTCCCTGTTGCTGGGCCACCTTACAGAATCCGATAAACATGTCGCTGCAACATAGCCCAGCCACCCGGTGGACTTCAAACCATAAGCATTCCTGCAAAATAAACGGAACGGGCGCTCCCGCCCTTTGAGTCCCGAGCGAAAGCAGTGGAATTGGGCTTGCCGGGCCCGTCGGTATTTGGGATATTGTGGGCTATGAGCAGCGTCGAGCAACTGCCGCGGGTGGCGGTGATTGGGGCGGGGATTTCCGGTTTGACGGCGGCCTACTTGTTACGGGCGCGGTATGCGGTCACGCTCTTCGAGCGTAATGATTACCTGGGCGGGCATACGCGCACCGTGACCCTCCCGGCCGGGGCGCCGGATGCGGGCACGCCGGTGGATACCGGTTTCATTGTCATGAATCACCGGAACTATCCTTTGTTGACCCGGCTCTTTGCCGAGTTGGCCGTGCCCCTGCGCGACAGCGACATGAGTTTCGGTTACTGGGATCAGGCCACGGGCATTCAATATGCCGGCGGGACGCTGAGCGGCCTGTGGGCCGAGCCCCGGCTGTTGTTGCGGCCGGCGTACTGGCGGATGATCGCCGACGTGATGCGCTTTTATAAGCGCGCCCCCGGCGACCTGGCGGCCGGGCGGCTGCGCGGACTGACCCTCGGGCAGATGATCCGGCAGCACGGCTACGGCGCCTGGTTCGCGCCCCATCACCTGCTGCCCATGGCCGCCGCGATCTGGTCCACGCCCTGCGAGGGCATCCTCGATTATCCCGCGGAATCCCTCGTGCGCTTCTTTGCCAATCACGGACTGCTGCAGCTCAGCGACCGGCCCCAATGGCGGACGGTCGTGGGCGGCAGCCAGATCTACGTCGAGCGGTTGCGGGCGCGCCTGACCGGCGCCGTGCGCCTCGAGACGCCCGTGCTGGGCGTGCGCCGCGCGGCGGGCCGTCCGGTGGTGCGCACCGCGGCGGGCGAGGAATCCTTCGACCACGTGGTGATCGCCACCCATGCGGATGAAGCCCATGCCCTGCTGGCGGACGAGCCCGGGGCGCCCGAGCGCGTCTGCCTGGCGCCCTGGCGCTACGAGCGCAATGGCGTGGTCCTGCACACCGACCGCAACGCGCTGCCGCCCCGGCGCGGCGCCTGGGCTTCCTGGAACTACTGCCGCGAAACCGGCAATCCGGCGGTGAGTCTGACCTACGACATGAACCGGCTCCAGGGCCTGGACACCCAACGGCACTACCTGGTGACGCTCAACCGCCAAACGTCGCTCGCTCCCGGATGCGTGCTCGATACCTGCGACTTCCAGCATCCGTCGTTCACTTTCCCCGCCCTCGAAGCCCGCGCCCAATTGGAGCAACTCAACGGCCGGGACGGCGTCTTTTTCTGCGGCGCGTATTTCGGCAACGGTTTTCATGAAGATGGCTGCCGTTCCGGGGTGCGGGTTGCCCAAGCCCTGGGCGTGGCCTGGCCGGCATCATGAACTCCCGCCTCTACCTCGGGGAAGTCATGCATGCCCGGCTGAGCCCGCGGCGGCACCGCTTCCGGTATCCGTACTATTTCTACGTCTTTGACCTCGATGAACTCGAGACGCTCGATCAAGAGCTGCCCGGCTTCGGCTACAACCGCCGGGCGCGGGTCAGCCTCTGGGACCAGGATTATCTGCAGGGCGCCGGCTCGATCCGGCAGCGCCTCGAAGCGCTCCTGGCCCGGCACGGTCATGCCCATGAATTCGCCCGGATCGAGCTGGTCACCATGGCCCGCCTCTGGCATATCGCCTTCAATCCCGTCTCCTTTCATTACTGCTACCAGGCCGACGGCAACCTGGCCTGTGTGGTGGCCGAAGTGAACAATACCTTCGGCGAACGCCATGTCTATATCCTCGATGAGCCCCTGACCCCGCCCGGGCACTTCCCCGTGCGGTACCGCCACGCCAAAGAGTTTCATGTTTCGCCCTTCAACAACCGGGCCGGGCACTATGAATTCAGCCTGCCCCGCCTGGACACCCAGCCGGACATCGGCATTACCCTGATGCGCGACGGCCAGCGCGTGATCATCGCCCGGCTCAGCGGGCGCGTCCAACCGCTCACCGCCGAAACCCTGCGGCGACTCGTCCGCCGCTATCCCCTGACTGCGGCCCTGACCGTGCCGCGCATCGCCTGGCAGGCCCTGCGCCTGTGGGGCCAGCGCCGCCTGCCCGTTTTCCATAAACCCGCGCCCAACAGCCCGCGCACCCTGGCCGCGGCCCCCCCGGGACCACTCGACCGCCTCGGCCGCCGCGCCTGGTTCGCCTTCTGCCGCCGCCTGCGGTCCGGCCGCCTCGATTGGCGCGAACCCGATGGCGCCCGCACAACCTTCGGCGATCCCGCCGCCCCCGCCCGCGAAGTCCGCGTCCGCGACAACGCCTTCTATACCCGCCTGCTGTTCGACGGCGATATCGGCTTCGGCGACGGCTACCTCGAAGGCGAATGGGAAACCGACGAGCTGACCGCCCTGCTCAAACTCTTCACCGACAACGCCGAAATCCTCGAATCCCCCAACGCCGCCGCGCGCGGCATCCTGCGGATCGGCAACCAGATCCGCCATCTGCTGCGCCCCAACACCCGCCAGGGCAGCCGCCGCAATATCCACGCCCATTACGATCTCGGTAACGATTTCTTTCAAACCTTCCTCGATGAAACCATGCTCTATTCCTGCGCGCTGCACGCGCCGGACGACCCCGATCTCGCCACCGCCCAACGCCGCAAAATGTCCGTCCTGATCCGCCGCGCCCGCCTGACCGCACAGGACCATGTGCTCGAAATCGGCTGCGGCTGGGGCGGCTTCGCCCTCGAGGCCGTGCGCCAGACCGGCTGCCGGGTCACCGGCCTGACCGTCTCCCCGGCCCAGTATGACCTGGCCCGCGCCCGCGTCGCCGCCGCCGGACTGACCGACCGCATTGACATCCAGCTCCGCGACTACCGCGATTGCCAGGGTCAGTTCGACAAAATCATCTCCATCGAAATGCTCGAAGCCGTCGGCCATCGCTACCTCGGGCGCTTCTTCGCCGCCTGCGACCGCCTGCTGAAACCCGACGGACTGGTCGTGCTCCAGGTCATCACGATCCCCGACCAGCGCTACAACGCCTATCGCCGCCGCGGCGATTGGATCCAGAAGCAAATCTTCCCCGGCGGCCACCTGCCCTCCCTGACCGCCATGTGCCGCGCCATGACCCGCCACTCGAACTTGATCGTCGAAGAACTGGAAAACATCGGCCCCCATTACGCTCGCACCCTGTGCGCCTGGCGCACCCGCTTCGACGCCGCCCACGACCGCCTCGATGCCCTGGGCTACGACGAACGCTTCCGCCGGGCCTGGCGCTACTACTTCGCCTACTGCGAGGCCGGCTTCGCCGCCCGCTACCTCAATAACCTCCACCTCGTCCTCACCCGCCCCCGCAACCATCGGCTGCCCTGTTAGCCCGCCTGGTTGACAGGGCCACTAGTTGACCCTCCACCGACAACCACCTTGGCCAGGTCGAGTCCGTCAACCTCCGCACCCTCCTGCCCGCTGGCCTCTCGCTTTCCGATCTGTCCTATCCGTCCTATCCGTCTGATCTGGAGGAGTCGTTTGTGCGCAACGGCGGAATCAAGGAGCGGATCACAAAGCCCGCCAGCCTCGCGCGTCGGGCGTCCTGGCCACGCACTGACCAAGGCAAGCCGCAATCTCATCAGCGCCCGCCATTTTCGTCGCCACTTTTCCTGGTTTCCTGAGTTCCAGATTCAATCAGGCCCCTTCCTTGCATCTCCGTGTCCTCCGGGCCTCCGTGGTAAGAACTCTTTGATTTGGAACCGCTGGGGCCCGAAGCGCCGGGTTGACCGCGCGATATCCAGGAATTAGATTAACGAGGTGAAGAGAAAGACTGTCAATCAGCGAAGCACGTCGGGGCCGGGCAAGATCAAGCGGCGGTCCGTGTCCGTCGTTGATGTGGCGCGAGCAGCCGGGGTCGCACTGGGAACCGTGTCGCGGGTGATCAACCGGGCGCCGGATGTCAAGCCGGAGTTGCGCAGGAAGGTGCTGCGGGCCAGTCGCGAACTGGGCTTTGTGCCGAAGATTCAGCACCGGGCCGTGGGGGTGATGGCTGGCGATCTTGATTCGCTTTCGGCGGCCGGTTTCAATGCGGCCATGATCGCGCTTTTGGCCAAGCACTTGGCGAATCATGAGCACACGATGGAGCTGATCAGTTTTGACGATCTTGAGCTGGCCTACGAAACGCACATCGCCGGCATCATCAGCTTTGTTCCGGATGAACGTCTGGGCGCCCTGACGGATATTCCCGACCTGCCGATCATATCTCTGAATCAGCCGTTCTCTGGCCTGCCGATTCATAGCATCTGTTCTGACCACCGTGAACAGGGACGGCTGGCCACCCAACACTTGATGGATCACGGCCATCAGCGCATCGGCTTCATCGAGAATGCCCGCTGGAATTGGGGCAGCCGCGAACGACTGGCCGGTTATGAAAGCGCCCTGGCCAAGAACGGCATTGCATATGACGAAGCACTCGTCGCCTACACCCGCGAAGAATCCCTCGAGGGTTTGCTCGCCAGGCTCCTGACCCAGCGGATCACTTCCGTTTTGAGCTTCAGTTCCGACTGCGGCCTTGATATCAGCCGCCTGCTGGGCGGTCGGTTCGGACTGCGCATTCCCCAGGGCGTCTCGATCATCGCCGCCGAACACCTGCCGATGTTCGAGTACCTGACCCCGCCGCACACCGTCGTCTCCCAACCGCTCGAAGATATGGTCAGGCTGGCGGCCGACGAAATGATGCGCCTGATCGCGCCGACAACGGACTCCCGCCGCCGGCCCCTTCTGAACCTGATTCTACCCACATCCCTGATCGAGCGCGAATCGGTCGCCCCGCCGCGCGTCGCGGCCGTCTACACCCCATAAGAGATATAGAATCGCATGCGCTGGCGCTGCGTAAAAATAGTCGTGAAATATTTCACGATAAAGCTTGACGGAGACCTGGGGTCGTGATAGGGGTCGGGCAAATGAGACAGGGATTGCCGAGAGGCAAGCCTAAGCAACTGGCGGCTGGCCGCCAGCAACAGGCAAGGAACGGCATGCAATGAAAGCCAAGAAGCAGTTGAAGTCAACGCGCGTAGCGCTCTACATGAGAGGGGCCGTACCGTCTGCCCCCATCGGCCAGGCCATGCCGTTTCCCACGGGGACAACATTGAACCAATATGAAAAATTTCACGATAGGGCTTGACGGAGGCCTGAGGTCGTGATAGGGGTCGGGCGAATGAGACAGGAATTGCCGAGAGGCAAGCCTAAGCAACCGGCGGCGAGCCGCCAACAACAGGAAAGGAAAGGTATGCAATGAAAGCTACGAACCAGCAGTTGGAGTCAACCCGAGCAGCGCTCAGAATGAGAGTGGCCGTATCGTCGGCAACCGTCGTCGTTGCCGTCATGGGTCTGTTGTTCATGGGGCCGACCGTTCGGGCGTCCATTATAGATTTCGAGTCCACGCAGGCTGCGCATCCGAACCTGCTGCATCACTGGACGTTCGAAGGGGCGTCCGTGGCGACCGCCTTGGAAGACAAAAAAGGGGCCGGTTCTCTGGCCGGGACTGGGACATTGAATCTCATTTCGGGCTTCGGGGGCAGCGGTCAGGCCATGCAGTTTCCCACCGGGGACAATTACGCCCGGAGCACCACCTATCCCGGGGGCGCATCTTGGGTGAACCAGGCGACCGTTCAGTTCCTGATCCGCCCGACAGCGGATGTCAGTGGCGTAGCGGTCGGGGTTGTGGCGGATCATGTATCGGGGGGGATGAACCGCTTCGATTTTGCTCAGAACGGCACGGACTCATTCACGTGGGTGCGCGGAGATCTCGCATTCAAGCCTGTATTCGGCACGGGCACGAGCGTCGCCCTGACGCTGGGCAACTGGTATTACGTGGCGCTGCAATACGAGTACTACGATAGCGGCGGGGGCGACATGAAGTTCCGGCTCAATTCCTGGGTATTGGATCTCACCGCCAATCCTTCGGGCGGCACCTTGGCGCACACCCTGAACAATGAGATCGTCAATTCCTCGTCCACCGGCGCGACACTGTCGAATCGGGGCCTGGGGTTTGCCGTGCATCCCGCCACGATTACGACGGGCTGGGACGGCGAACTCGATGCGGTTGCAATCTACAACACGACGCTGTCGTCCGCCACGCTGCAAGAGCATGTCGACGTGATTCCCGAACCAACCGCGGGCCTTCTTTTCGCGCTGGCCGGCCTGTTGCTGGGCCTGCTCCGCCGTCGGCGCTTGTAGGCCCAAAGCAAGAAGCATGAGGCCCGGCAATCCGCAACGTGACCAGGCGCTTTTACTCGACTGGTCGGCCGGGCCCATGCTTCCGAATGGTTTTATCCCCGCAGAAATGTCTTATGCGTATATCGAATCAGAGGTCGTGGAGGATGCATGTTCGTGCGGGGTTCACCTTGGTGGAGTTGCTGGTTGTTATTGCCATAATCGGCCTATTGATGGCGCTGGTGTTGCCCTCGCTTTCTTCGGTTAGGGACAAGGCCGTGGCGGCCCGGTTTCAGTCCAATCAGCGTCAGGTGTGCGTCGGCCTTTTTATGTTGGCAAACGATAGGGGCGGTCGTTTACCCGGATACGTTGATGTGCCGAACGATCCGCGCTCGGCGTGGTGGGCACTGGTATCGCCATATATCAATGAGCCGCACCCGGTTAACACCCCTGGCATGACCTGGGAGCGGTATGAGCATCCGGACACGATTCGCCGTTCTTTGTTGCACGACCCCGCAGACCGGAGCGTCTGGCCAGGACCCGTGCCGCGTCCCATTCGAAATAATGCCCAGAACGGCCGCTGGTTGGCGCAGGCGCACCGCGCCAGCGCCCCGCAAGGGTTCGGGGCTTCGTTCCGCCGACTGAGTCATGTCAGGGCCACTTCGCAAGTGGCGATGCTGGTGCCTGGGATGAGCGCCAGCGAAGGCACCGAATGGGCTGTGGGCATGGGCATGTTGCCGTGGGCCATCCAGTATTATGGCTACGATGTCTTTTCCCGCTACCGGTCCGACCGGCTGTATTGCGCTTTCATTGACGGGCATGTGCAGGGAGTGGATCGTGAGACGGTGCTGCGGGAAACAAGCTTGGGGGCACAATCCGTTTTTTGGGATACCCAAGCGCGCCATTAAGCGGCAGAGCGAAGGATGAAGGTCATCTCGAACAGGCATCTGGCCCTCCTGGTCGGGTTGTCCGCAGATGAATGTCCTGCCGAAATGATCTGGCCCGCACCAAAACAGAACAGAAGCGAGGCGCTTGCAAAACCCCGGGCTTTCGGAAGTGGCACGGGCTGCCAGCCCGTGTTTCATGGGCAAGAGGCCCATGCCGCGAGGGGTTCTGCAAGAGCCTCAGGAATAAGGAGTATTTCGATGAAATGGAATCAGATTGCCATGATGGGACTTTTGTCTACAGCGCTGACGCTCCAGGCCGACGCGGGCCGGGTGGAGTCTGGTGTTTGGAAGCTGGCGGACGGCACAGAAATGATTGATGGCCTGGCCGTGGCCGAGGTGCCGCGGGATTCGCTGGTCGGCGACCTGGTCGAGGGGTTGCACGCGCCGCTCGATTTGGCGCCCGGCGTGTACCGGGTGCGGGCTGAAGTCAAGGCCGAGCCGGTGATGAGCATGGGCTATCGGCTGTTGCTGACCGTGCGCCCGACCGACGGGCGCGTTGTCCCGCCGCCGCAAAACCGCCAGGCGTCCGACGAATTGACCCCGCGCCGACATGAGATGTGGCTGGCAACGGACCAGAAACGAGCCTTCCAACACGATGCCGGCGGCTGGGTCGCGCTGGAGGCCGAACTGGTTTTAACCGTGCCGGAAGCCTGCCAGATCGCGGCGGGCTGGAAGCTCGGTGA
>JAIPIQ010000098.1 GCA_021734645.1 Fidelibacterota bacterium
AAGGTACGGACGAAGATTACTGGCCTCCACCACTCGAATGACAGGTCCCAGGACCCACAACGGCGGTTGAGAGCCCTACTCCGGATAAATCACTTCACGGGGAAGGGATCCGTTTGCTCGCATCCGGCCACCGCGACCCGTGGGTGCGGGGAAAACCCGGTTCAGACCGCCCAAACCCTTCCCTGTCCCCCGCGCGACCCATTTTCCCGCTCAGGCCCAGCCCGCTCGGGCTCATTTTCAGGCAACCCCTCCTCGGTGGAGGGTGGCGGGGGGACGCCCCCAGCCCTCGCCAAGGATTCGGGTTGTGAGAAATTCAAAAAAAACGGCTTGACGGCTCGGCGTTCCTGACCAATTATGCGCGGCTATTCACGAGGCTGGGAGTCAATGCCATGAGTGTTATTTTAGAAAAGATCAGTCAGGAACAATTGAAGACCGAGGGCGTGCCCGATTTCCGGGTGGGCGATACGGTCACGGTCAACGTCCGCATTCGCGAAGGGGACAAGGAACGGGTGCAGGCCTATACGGGGACGGTGATTGCCCGCGACGGGCATGGCGCCACCGAGACCTTCACCGTGCGCCGGGTGTCTTTTGGCGAGGGCGTCGAGCGCGTATTTCCGTTGCATTCGCCCATGATCCAGAGCATGGCGCTGGATCGGCGCGGGTTGGTGCGGCGGGCGAAGCTGTACTATCTGCGCACCCTGTCGGGCAAGCGCTCACGGATCAAAGAACGGCGCGTCTGAGCGGGATCCCATGCTGGGCTGGGAACAGACCGCCTGGCAGGCCGGTTACCAGCGCGTGGCCGGCGTGGATGAAGCGGGCGGGGGGCCTTGGGCCGGACCGGTCGTAGCCGCCGCGGTTGTTTTTGACAGGGCCTGGCTGGCCGACCAAGGGTTGGCAGCTCTGGCTGGGCTGACTGATTCCAAGCAACTTTCCCCCCGCCGCCGCGCGTATTTCTATGACTGCCTGGCAACGCTGCCGGCGGTGCGCTGGGCGGTGGGGGCGGCATCTGTCGAGGAAATTGACGTCCTGAATATTTTGCGGGCGACGCATCTGGCCATGCGGCGGGCGCTGGCGGGGTTGAATCCGGGCCCGGACTATGCGCTGGTGGATGGTCGCCCGGTGCCGGACTTGCCGGTGCCCGCCCAGGCGATTGTCAAGGGCGACGCCGCCAGCTTTTCCATTGCGGCCGCCAGCGTCATGGCCAAGGTAACCCGGGACCGTCTGCTGGAAGTCCTGGCGGGCCAGTATCCGTTGTATGGGTTCGCGCGCCACCGGGGCTATGGCACCCCCCAGCATCAGGCCGCCCTGCGGCAGTATGGTCCCTGTCCCGCGCACCGCCGCAGTTTTGCTCCGGTGCGCGCCTGCCTGGAACCCCCGGGGGCGCCCGCGCCCTGTGCCGAAGCATGCCCGGATCCCATTCGATGAGCTGGCTGTCACGGTGGGTGCGCCGCGGTTTCCGGCCGGATGTCATTGACCATCCGCGCGCCGAGCCTGCTCATCTGCGGCTGGGCCGCTGGGGCGAGGACCAGGCCGCCCGCTTTCTGACCCAACGCGGGTACCGCATTCTGGAGCGCAATCTGCGGCTGGGTCGCCGCAGTGAACTCGACCTGGTGGCGGCGCGCAAGGGGGTGCTCGTGTTCGTCGAGGTGAAGACCGTCCGCCGGACCGGACCGGTCCGTCCCGCCGCCCGTATTAACCGCCGTAAGAAGCAGGCCCTGGCGCGCGCCGTGGACGGCTATCTGCGCCGCCTGCGCACGATGCCCCGCGCGATCCAATGCGATGTGATCGAGGTGATCGGCGCGCCGGAGGGTCCCCCGCCCGAGATTCGCCACCTGGAAGCCCCCTTCCGGCTCGAGGGCCATCGGCACTGGCAATGGGCCGCCGGCGAGCTCCATTGAAAAATAAGCCCTCCGGGCGTATAGTCTATCATGAACCAACAGGACACAAAGTCTGCTGCCGGATTGCGCGCGCCCCGCCGCAAGGGCTGGCGGGCTTGGTCGAGGGCCTGTTGGCTGGGAGCCATGATCATGACCCATCCCATAGCAAATGCGCAGGATATACAGGAAGCGAACCCAGACGCACGAGCGCGAGCCACCCTTGGCGGCGGCTGTTTCTGGTGCCTGGATGCCGTCTTCCGGCGCGTGCCTGGTGTTGAACAGGTCACCGCCGGCTACGCCGGGGGCCATGTCCCCCACCCCACCTATGAGCAAGTCTGCACCGGCCAGACCGGACACGCGGAAGTGGTGCAGGTCGAGTTCGACCCGGAAGTTGTCTCCTACAAGGAGTTGGTCGAGTGGTTCTTCCGGGCCCACGATCCCACCCAGTTGAATCGGCAGGGGGCTGATGTCGGCCCCCAGTACCGCTCGATCATCCTCACCGACTCCCCGGCGCAGGAAGAGACCGCCCGGGCGGTCATGACCGCGCTGACGGCCGCCAAAACCTTCTCCGCTCCCATCGTGACCGAGGTGGTCGCCCTCGACCGGTTCTATCCCGCCGAGGCAACCCATCAGGCCTACTACGACCGGAATCAGCGGGCGCCCTATTGTGTGTTCGTGATCCAACCGAAACTCGAACACCTGCGCCTGGCTGATTGACGCGGGGATTTGACCTTGCGCGGGACCGCCCATCATGCTAGGAAGGGTGGCACAACAGCGAGGTATGATTGGGGATGTCCCAAGCGCATCTAAATCTGAATCGGCCCGTTTTCCTGGCTCGCCGCGACGTATGTTTCGAAGTCGCCGTCGAGATGCTCTACATGCCCATGCAGGAAATGAATCTGGACCAACGCCTGACGCATGTGGGCGCCGTCCTGGGACGGTTGCTGCAATCCCTCGAGTATGCGCGCGCGGGCGTGCGCGCCGGAAGCGCCTTGCCCGAGGAACAACAGTTCGTCCATTTTCTGGAAATCATCGTCAGTCATGTCGAATCGGCCGAGGCGATGATCGAACAGCAGGCCCTGCTCGAGCGCGAAGAGGGGTTTCTGCGGCAGTTTCTCGAGGCGGCCGAGGAGGACACCGCCCTGCCCGCTCTGGCCTACCGTCGCCGGGCTGAGGACATCTTCCAGGGGTTGTGGCATCTCCTGCGCATGGCGCATGCCCCCTACCGCCGCCTGCAGCAGGCCTTGCGCGAGACGTTCACCCCTGAGGTGGCCACGCGCTATCAACGCGCCCAGGACCGCCTGCGCCAGGAACTCGCCGCCAGTGTCAGTTGCCCCTTTGTGGCGGAAAACTAGCCGGCGGCGATCAGCTCCGCCCAGATCTCGATGTGCGCGGTCTGGGGAAAGAAATCAAAGGGGGTTGCGCGGGTCAGGCGGTACCCGGCGGCGCTGAGGGCGCGCAGATCGCGGGCGAAACAAGGGGGATTGCAGGAGAGATACCAGATGCGTCCGGGGCGGTGTTTGATCAGCGTTTTCAGCACGCTTGCCGAGCAGCCCGCGCGGGGCGGATCGAGCACCACCAAAGTCTGCGCGGGCGGAGCGCCGTCCAAGAGGCGGGGCAGCAGGCGTTCGGCGGATCCGGCGGCCGTGGCGCGCGCGAGCCGCCGGCCCAGACGGCGGGCATTGCGGCGGGCGCAAGCCCAGGCCTCGGGCTCGAGTTCGGCCAGGCGCAGCTCGGTTTCCGGTCCGGCACACAACAGCGAGGGAAATCCGGCGCCGGCGTAGGGATCAATCCAGCAGGCGGGGGGCGCGGCGGCGGCGGCGGAACGCCACTGTGCCAGCAGGGCATCCGCCTGGGCGGGGTTGACCTGGGCGAAGCCGCGGCCGGGCTGCTCGATTTCGCACCCGCCAAAGCTTTCGGTATAGTTGCTCACGGGCGGATCAGCGGGCGCGGCGGGATTCTGATACCACCAGGGCGCACCCTCGCGCGCCGCGCGCACGACCAAGTCGCCGGCGGTGGTGAAATCCACCGCCAGCAATTCGGCCAGGCAGGCATTGACGGGGGGCCGCGCCAGGGGGCAGTCTGCCACCGGCAGGCGGGTGCGGCCATCGCGGGCCAGAAAGCCGGGGCGGCCTGGCCCGTGGAGCGTGATCTTATTGCGATAACCGAACGGTTGGGGCGCGGGAACGAGGGCACTGACGGGCGGCGCGGCGCACCGACCGATGCGCTCCAGGGCCGCAACCACCTGACCGTGCTTCAGCGCGGCCTGGCCGCCGGCCGAGACATGTTGATAACAGCATCCCCCGCAACGGCCAAACCAGCGACAGACCGGTTCCTGTCGGTCAGCCGCCGGATCCAGCACCTCAAGCAACTCAGCCTCCAAGTACCGCGGATGGGCGGCGCGGACGCGGACCCGCACCCTCTCGGCGGGCAAGGTGTGGGGCACAAACAGCACCTGCCCGTTGTGCCGGGCCACCCCCGCACCGCCAAAGGCCACATCTGTTATCGTGATTTCTAGTTCTTGATCAAGCATGACCGGCACCTCACGGGCTCCACACACAAAATTATACCGGTTTATCTTGACCCCGGCGCAAGACTGGGATATTAAGCGGCTTCGCTTTTAAAACCAAGGGGGAAGTTCTCCCACCATAAACTTGAAAGGATTATGAGATGAGTAAGCACACAGGCAGTCAACAGGGTCGGACCATAGGATTTTGGTTGGGTACAATTGTCGTGACGGGCTTGGCCCTGCCCTTCGCCAGCGGCGTCGCCCAGGAGGCCTCCGCCACCCCGTTCGAACAGTTTCACCAGGATTTCGTGCGCAACCAGGAGCGCTATCAGAAACTAGCCGCGGAGATGGAGCAGGCGGTGGCCACGGCGCGTGAGCGGCTGGATGTGCTGCAGGCCGAGCAGATGACCCTCGAAGCGCAGGTCGCCCAATTAACGAGCCAGGTCGCGGAACGGGGCGCGCAGGTGAGCGCGCGGGCCACGGAGCTCGAGGCGGCCCAGCAACAACTGGTCGAGCGCGAGAATCGCTTGCAGGCCATTCGAGAGCTGTTGCCCGCCTTGGACCGGGAAACCGCGGCCGCCGATCTGCTGGTGAAGAAGAATGAGATTCAGGTGGCGTTGCGCAGCCAGATCGAGACGTTGCAGCAGGAACGGGCGGGCTTGCAGGATGAGCTGACCTCCGCGCGACAAGCCCTGCGCGGCGGCGAAATCGCCGTGGCCAATCTGACCACGCGGCTGGGTGAAATCGAAGCCCGGCAGGCCAAGCTGACCGAGGAGCATCAGGCCTCCTTGAGCGCCCGCCAAACGGCCGAGGCCGCCCTGGCCAACGAAACGGCCCGCCGGGAAGCCCTCGAGAAGGAATTGCTGGCCACCCGCACCGATCTCAGCGAGCGGGCCGCAGCCTTGCAGGCGGCCCTGACCGAGGCCCTCAGCCGCGCACAGGCCTTCGAGCAGACCGCGCAGACCCAGACCGCGGCCGCGCAGACGGCCCAGACCCTGAATGAACGCCTGACCCGGGAACGCGATCAAGCCGCCAGCGAAGCCCAGGCCGCCCGCGAGATGCTCGAACAATTCCTCAAGCAACAGCGGGATATGCTCGGCCAACTGGAAAAAATCGGCAAATAGGCTGCGGCGCTTGCAGAATTGTTTGCCGGCGCCTCGATTGCACTTTTTTTTTCGTGGCCCTTGCAAACACCCCGCGATGTTGTAACTTGATCATGCAGGGGTGGCCCCGGTTTTCCTATGGGTTCCCCACCCTGACCTCCTTGGCTGGGGTCACCCCTGTTCAGTATACCCCCCCAATAGGCTTCCCAACCCGCTGGAAGGGATGACCGTTCAGGGGCTATCGGCGGAGGTCGGCAATAGATCCAAATCAATGAATACGGGGTAATGGTCGGAGGCTTCCAGCGAGGTCCCAGGGGACAAGGGCGCGCCCTGTTTCGGCCGGCCGCCGGTGGGCCGGTCATGAGCCGAGTGATAGATTTCCCCTTCCAGCGCCGGGACGGCTATCTTGGCCAGGGCGGGACTGAGGTACAAATAATCGAGACGATACTCCGTATACAGATGGGTGATATCGTTGGTCGAGCCCTGACGGAAGGCCGGCGCCTCGATCAGGCCGAACCGCGGATCGGCATAGTGATCGGTGGGAAAAGCGCGATAGGTCAGCGGACCGGCCCGCACGTCCGCCCCCGGCGCGAAGGTCCGCGGCAGATCCTCCGGCTGCCAATGGACGGTAGCCGGCTGCGTTTCACGCTTGGGATCGTCATTCATGTCGCCCAAAATGATAAAATACCCGTGGGGGGCATGCGCAGCCTGATAGGCGGCCAGATCATCCAGAATCCGCCGGGCCTCGACTGCGCGCCGGTAGCGGTCCCGGTAGGCGAACATGGCCTTGTGATGCATGTTCCAGAGCACCAGCGGCGTCTCGCGGCCCGGCACATCAATGGCCACCCGCAGCGGAATCCGCGATAATTCGAGGGCCTCGGGCGGACTACCGACACTGGCCTGCCCGATGATTGGATACCGGCTGTAATAGCCCACGTACATCCCGCCCGCGAAGGGTCCCAGTTCGCCCCAGGCCCGATGGGCATAGCCCAACTCCGCGCCCAACTGGTCCCAGTGCGCATGCGTGCGCCCATTCAATTCCTGAAACCCAATGACGTCCGCATCCAGCCGCTGTAGAATCGCCCGCTGGGCCGCATGCTTGGCCGTCCCCGGCTCCCCGATCCCGTGCTCCACATTCCACGTGGCCACCCGCAGCCCGCGCCCCGACGCGCCGATGCACAAGCCCAGGAAAATAAACCATGTCAAGCCCGATAGGCGGCTCCCCTGCGATCGTTGATCTTTTTTCATCCACCCGTTATCGGGCAAGACCGCGAAACTTACGAGCCCAAATGCTCGAAGAGGACGGACGAGAGATACCGCTCGCCCGCGTCCGGCAGCACGACGACGATTGTCTTGCCGGCGAGCGCCGGTTCGCGGGCCAGGCGGATGGCGGCCACCGCGGCGGCGCCGCAGGAGATGCCGCTGAGCAGGCCCTCCTCACGGGCCAGCCGCCGGGCCATGGCGACCGCCTCAGCGCTCGTGACCTGCTCGATCCGGTCCACCAGGCTCAAGTCCAGTACGTCCGGCACGAAGCCCGCCCCGATACCCTGGATCTTATGGGGCCCCGGCGTCAGGGGCTCCCCCGCGCGCGCCTGAGTCAAGACCGGGCTCTCGGCCGGTTCGACGGCCACACTCAACAGCTTACGCCCGCGCGTCTGCTTGAAATAACGCGCGACGCCCGTGATGGTGCCACCCGTACCCACGCCACATACCAGCGCATCCACCTGGCCATCGGTGTCATCCCAGATCTCCGGTCCGGTGGTCTTTTCATGAATGCGGGGATTGGCCGGATTCTTAAATTGCTGGGGCAGAAAGTAGCGCGCTGGTTTCGAAGCGGCGATGGCCTCGGCCCGCTCGATGGCGCCGCGCATACCCGCCGGACCCGGCGTCAGTTCGAGCGTGGCGCCGAACGCGGCCAGCACCCGGCGGCGCTCGAGGCTCATGGTCTCGGGCATGGTCAGGGTCAGCTTGTACCTGCGGGCGGCGGCGACAAAGGCCAGGGCAATACCCGTGTTGCCGCTGGTGGGCTCGACGATTTCAACCCCCGGCTTCAACAGGCCCCGTTCCTCCGCATCCCAGATCATGGCCGCGCCAATGCGGCACTTGACCGAATAGGCGGGATTACGGCCTTCGATCTTGGCCAGGACGGTCGCGCCCGCGCCGTCCGTAATGCGATTGAGACGCACCAACGGGGTCCGGCCAATGGCCAAGGAATTGTCATTGTAGATGTTGCTCATGGTTTACCTCCAGGGGTTGGAATCGTGCTGAATGACCGGCGGACAATAGGGCGTGCGGCGGCCAGCCCGCCCTGCGGGCGTGACGCCGCATTGGCAACGGCCGATTGATGCTCAAAAGCTGTAATCATGGGGAGCCTCCCTCCAGGGCCTGTTCGAGATCGTGCCAGAGGTCTTCGGCGTGTTCGAGACCAACGCTCAGGCGCAGGAGGTTGTCGGTGATGCCGCGGCGGTGGCGCTCGGCGGGCGGCAGGGCGGCATGGGTCATGCGCGGGGGGTAGCAGATCAGGGACTCGACGCCGCCCAGGCTTTCGGCCAGCAGCACCAGTTCGAGGGCGCCGACGAAGCGCTCGACGGCCGGGAAACCGCCGCGCAGCGCAAAGCTGAGCATGGCGCCCGGAGCGCGCATTTGGCGCCGCGCCAGTTCGTATTGCGGGTGGGCCTTCAAACCTGGGTAGAACACCTGTTCGACGGCGGGATGAGCGGCCAGGCGCCCGGCCTGCCAGTCAGCGGTCTGGGTTTGCCGCTCGACGCGCACCGCCACGGTCTTGTGCCCGCGCAGGGCCAGCCAGCAGTCCCAGGGACCGGGAATCGCGCCGATGGCATTTTGCAGGAAGCGCAGTTGGGACGCCCAGTCGGCTTCGCTGGTGACCACGGCGCCCCCCACCAGATCGCTGTGGCCGCCGATATACTTGGTGGTGCTGTGAACCACCAGGTGCGCGCCGCGCTCGAGGGGGCGCTGGAGCCAGGGACTGGCAAACGTATTATCCACGGCCAGGCGCGCGCCGCGCGCCCGGGCCAGGCGGGCCAGCGCCTCGATATCGGCCAGGCGCAAGAGCGGATTGGTGGGGCTCTCGACCCAGAGCAGCCGGGTCGCGGGCCGCCAGGCGGCGGCGAAGGCGGCGGTCTCCCCCACGGGCACGTAGTCCACTTGCAGGCCCCAGGGGCGCATGACCTGTTCGAGGAGGCGATACGTGCCGCCGTAGAGATCGTCGCCGGCCAGCACATGATCACCGGGGCGCAGGGTTTGAAAGACAGCCTGGGTGGCGGCCAAACCGGATGCGAAAGCCAGGCCGTGCGCGCCGCCTTCGAGGGCTGCCAGGGCGGTTTCGAGCGCCGTGCGGGTGGGGTTGCCGGTGCGCGCGTATTCATAGCCCCGCGGCTGCCCGATGCCGTCCTGCGCGAAGGTCGAAACCTGAAACACGGGCGTGGTGACCGCGCCGGTGGCCGCCTCGGGCTCCTGGCCCGCATGCAAGGCCAGGGTTTCAAATTGCATAATCATGCCCCCAGGGTCCACTGTCAGGCGTGGGCTCGCGCTTGAGCCAGGCGGCAATCAGATCGGCGCGGGTGACCAACCCCACAGGCTCCCCGGCGCGGGTGACGAGAATGCCCGAGCCGCCGCCCAGCAATATCCGATAGGCCTCGCTCACCGGCGTGGGCCGCGGCACCATCGGCAGGGGCCGCCCCATGACTGGGCCGATTTCCTGATTCTCGCAATCGAGCCCGTCGTGCATCAACTTCATGACCGTAGCCTCATTGAGGCTGCCCACGCACTGGCGCCGGTCAAGCACCGGCAACTGCGAAATATTGTAATTCTGCATCAGCCAGATCGCCCGCCGGATTTTCTCCCGCGGGCCCACCGCGATCAAGCCCGGCAGGCTCTTCTTGGCGTCCAGCACCGAGCCGATGGTTTGCGTGCGATCGGCCGGCGCATCCCACAGCCCCTTCTCCCGCAGCCATTCGTCGTTGTAGAACTTGCTGAGGTAATTGCGGCCGGTATCGGGCAGCAGGACCACGATCATGCGGGGTTCGCTGAGCCGCTGGGCGTAGCGCAGGGCGGCGGCGAGCGCGGTCCCGCACGAGCCGCCGGCCAGAATGCCCTCCTCACGGGCCAGCCGCCGGGCCGTGTGAAACGATTCACGGTCGCTGACGCGCACCATTTCATCCACCACCTGGCGATTGAACGTCGAAGGCACGAAGTCTTCGCCGATGCCTTCGACGAGATAGCTCCTGGGGGTGTCGCCCGACAGAATCGAGCCCTCCGGATCCGCGCCCACGATGGTGATCTCCGGATTACGTTCCTTCAGGTAGCGTCCGACGCCCGAGATGGTGCCCCCGGTGCCCATGCCCGCCACGAAGACCCCGACTTCACCCCCGGTATCCTCCCAGATTTCCGGCCCGGTAGTGAGATAATGGGCCTCGGGATTGGCGGGATTGCCGAACTGATTCGGCCGCCAGGCGTTGGGTATCTCCGTGGCCAGCCGGTCGGCCACGCCATTATAACTCTCGGGCGAGTCCGGCGGGACGTTCGTGGCCGTGATGACCACCTCCGCGCCATAGGCCCGCAACAGCGTGATTTTGTCCGCACTCATCTTGTCGGGCATGACCACGATCAAACGGTAGCCCTTGACTGCCGCTGCCAACGCCAGCCCGACCCCGGTGTTGCCCGCCGTCGCCTCGATGATGGTTCCCCCCGGCTTGAGACGGCCGTCCCGCTCCGCCGCCGCCACCATGGCCACCGCCACCCGGTCCTTGATGCTGCCGCCGGGATTCAGCATCTCGACTTTGGCGTACAGGGGCGAGGCCAAACCGGCGCCCAGACGGTGCAGCCGGACCAGGGGCGCCCGGCCCACCGTCTCCAGAATATTATCGGCCTGGGGCATGATTCGAGCGCCTGCCATCAACTC
>JAIPIQ010000099.1 GCA_021734645.1 Fidelibacterota bacterium
AGGCCGAGGAGGGCGCGGTCCGTGCGGGCGCGCAGGGCCGCGGCGCCGGCGCGCAGCGCGGCGGGGGTCGGCGCAAGCGGGCCCGGCGGCGCCGCCACGCCGGTCCACATATTCTCGGAATAGTGTTCGGCCAGATGGGCATGGTCCGGCGTGCCATCCAGGAACGGAAAGCGGGTCTGTTCGAAATAGAGCGTGCCGGCGGGCATTTGGGCGATCACCCGGCCGGTCTTCAACGAGCGCAGCACCCAGCCGTCACCGTCCCGCTCGGGCAGATGCCAGGCCGGTACGAAGCAGGGGGTCCCGTCGGGCAGTTCCCACGGCGCCCAATCCGCGTCGGCCAGGGCAAAGCCGCGGCCCAACTCCAGGGTGTCGCCGCCGAAACGGTCCAAAACATCCTCGTCGATAACCGCCAGTTGCTGGGGCAGGTCATAGACGCGCACCGGCCGCTCCGACAGACCCAGGTAGCGCCGGAGCTTGACATAGGCCAGCGCGGCAATGCCCGAAGACCGGTGCCCACCGAAATCCACGGCCACCCGGTCCGGCGTTTCATGACGCAGGGCGGTTGCCACCCGCTGACGACTCTTGATTGGCTCTCCGCCCGCATTCGTTGTCTTCATGGCTGTCCTTTCGCGCTTGATCTTCCGAAATCCTAACGCGCCAGACGCCTGATGTCACCCCGCGATTTGATCTTCCGGCCCGGTATTTCCTGCTCGACGGCAGGGAGCCGGCTGCGTAGCGTAGCGCCCATTCCATGAGCAATGAAACGGATTCTCTGGTGCTGCGCATTACGCCGCAGGGTAAGGTGTCGGCTCAAACCAACCGGTCGGGCCATTGCTGATCTGCGCCGCCGAAAGGGGTTGAGCCGCGCTGAATTCGCCGCCCAGATCGGTGTATCGCCCGCCACAGTGACCAAATGGGAACAAACCAAAGGAACCGTCAAACCACACGCCAAAGGCCGGGTTGGCTTGCAACGGCTGTCCCATGAGTAACCCGGGGGACCGGGGCACACTATGATCTCAAAAAATCTGTTGATATGATTTGGCTTGTAATCGGACGCTGAACGGACAAATGTTTTAGGCGCAGTGGTGATTATGTGACTAGATGTTAGCCCCAAACGACTGCTTGGGGACTAGCGATTAGACACAAAGTGGGTTACTGATGATAGAGCAAGAATTACAGCGCAAGATTCAGGATTTCCGAGAGCTGGGGATTCCAGAGTATGTCCCCAGGGAAGGCGGTATTCACCTGCTAGACAGGATGGTCTCCACTGTCATTGGCGCCCGCCGGTCCGGCAAAAGCTTCCGAGTTCTTCAGGTCGCCGACGAAATGATCCGGCAGGGAACCCTTCCATCGCTCGACCATGTGTGCCCGGTTGATTTTGACAATCCGATTCTGGCCCACATGGCGGCCGCCGACCTGATGCTCATCCAGAAGACCTTTCTGAAGCTCACCCCCGCATTCGGTCTCAAAACACCGCTTCTGTTTGTGTTCGACGAGATTCATCGCATCAGTGGCTGGGAGGAATATGTCATTGATCTCTCCCGCAACGTCCAGTGGAAAGTCATCGTCACCGGCTCATCCTCAAAATTGCTCAAGGACGATATAGCCACCGCGCTTCGCGGGAAATCCGTGTCTTCCGCTGTCTATCCGCTCTCGTTTGCCGAATATCTTCGGTTCAGAGATTTTCGAGAGAAGCCGACGTCCACCAAGGGACAAGCTGTCATCCGGTCGCTGTTCGATGATTACCTCAAATGGGGCGGTTATCCCGCCTTGCCCACTGCCCCGGAATTCTCGCGCGAAGCGCTCCTGCGCGAGTACTTCGACACCATGATCCTCAAGGATATTGTCCAGCGCTTCAATGTCAGCAAACCGCGGCAATGTACCCATCTTTACAACAACCTGCTGTCCAATATCGGACGGCCATATACGCTCAAAAGCGCCTACGAATTCCTCAAGCAAAGTGGATACGCAACCAGTCGCGATGCCGTTCGCGACTATGTCGCCTGGGCCGAGGATGCCTGGCTATTCTTTACCCTTCCGATTCACTCTCAATCCAGCAAGGAACAAGAGCGCAATTATCGGAAGCTCTACTGCATTGACTGGTCCTTGGCCATTCACAACAGCCTGGTCTGGGACGGATCCTATTCGCGGGCGCTGGAAAACATGGTGTATCTGCGGTTGCGACGCAAATATCCGCGTGTGCGTTATTATCTTACCCGTAGCAAACGCCAGGAACTCGATTTTCTGGTATCCGACGACCACGGCAAGTCGGTGATGGCCGTTCAGGTCTGCATGAGCATGGCGCATCAGGCAACACTCAAACGCGAATGCGAACCGCTCATTGCGACCGCGAAGTATTTCGGAACCAAAGACAACTTGATCATCACGCTTGATGAAGAACAACGTATTGAGCAAGACGGGATCACCATCCATGTGGTACCCGCTTGGAAATGGAGCCTTGAACAAGCCTGACCGCCCAAGCGACGAAGACGGTCTCGCGCGGAGGCGCAGGGCGCAGAGGCCAACAGATGATCTTGTTACGATAGATACGCTTTTCGCGCCGCCGTCCTTACCCGCGACGGTGGCAAGTGCCTCATCTGCGGCCAAAAGCGTTGTCGATGCTCACCAACCGGTCTTCATGTTTGCGCCTGGCCCGCCTTTGCTCACCGCGCAGCGGTGAGCGAAGTATGGTCGGGGCGGCGAGATTTGAACTCGCGACCTCTTGAACCCCATTCAAGCGCGCTACCAGTCTGCGCTACGCCCCGACCTGTATTCAGCTCAAGTAAGGGAGACTTTAGCAGGTTTGGCGGGGGCGTCAACCGCGGATTTCGGGGTGGTGGGCGGAGGGTGGGCTAGCGGGCCTCAGGGTTGTCCTTGTGAAAGGCGAGGCGCCAGTCGTCGGGCGCGACGTCGAGGGTCGTTTGGCGGCCATTGGGCAGGGTCAGGGCATCGGCCAGATGGCCGAAGGGCAGGCGGCTTATGGCGGGGATGGCGAGGCGTTGGGCCCAGGCGGTGAGCACTTCGTCGTGGGTGGGGCCCTGGTATTCGGGTTCATTTTGGTGGAGAAAGCTGCCGCCGATCAGGCCGCGGATGCCGGTCAGGGCGCCGGACTGAAAGAGTTGTTCGAGGAAGAAATCCACGCGATAGGCGCGTTCGTCAATATCCTCGAGGGCGAGGATCCGGCCGCGCAGGTCGGGTTGGGCGGGGGTGCCGCACAGCCCGGCCAGCACCGCCAGGCAGGCGGCGAAGAGGGGTCCCTGGGCCTGGCCGGGGCGCAAGGCGCGCGCCATGGGATCGGAGGTGTTCGAGCGGGTCAGCGCCTGGCCATCGAGGAGGGGCAGGAGCGATTCGGCGACCCGGCCCTGGCCGGGGTCGTCGCCCAGGCGCGCGTAATAGGAGGGGCCCCAGCCGCGCTTGAGCCAGGCGGCATGCAGGACGGTCACATCGCTGAAGCCGAGCAGGACGGGCGGTGGGCCGGGCGGGTCGAGCGTCAGCACATCGGGCAGGAGGGGCAGGCAGCCATAGCCGCCGCGGCAGGCCCACAGGTAATGGTGCTGCAGGGCGGCGACCAGCTCGGCCCGGCGGGCGGGCGCGGGCGCCCAGGCGCCGGGGCCGGGGTAGTAGAACAGGGAGGGCCCGGGGACCACCTGCCAGCCGCGGGCCTGGGCCAGTTGTTCGGCGGCGCGGAGAACCGTGGCGGTATGGGCCGGTCCGCGCAGGGCGTAGGCCGGACAGCAGACATACAAGGTGGGACGAGGCATGCTTCAGAACCGGACAATCAGGGGCGCATTCAAGAATCCGTCCGGTCCGGCGTCCAGCGCCCGTGCCGGGCTGGCTGCGGTCGCGCGCATTATGGCGCGTCCGGATTGTCGGGCCACAGGCTTTCCGCCAGGGCGCTGGCCAGCAGCTCGGCCCCGCCGCGACTCAGGTGAACGCCATCCCGATCCCGCACGGACAATGGCAGACCGCGTTCGTTGATGACGTAGAGCGTGAAGACGCCGGGCTTCCGGGTCAGAATCGGCCGGGTGCGGAACAGTGTCACGAAGGGGCGCTTGCCCGCCTCGCGCTCGAAGATGGCATTGATCAAATTGGCATTTTCGTGCAAGTGCCCGTCTTTCATGTCGGGCAGCTCCAGCCAGAACACACGGACGGCGCCCGCCGCACCCAGCAAGTCCATGGCCTGGCCCACTCGCCGCGCGTATTCCTCCTCCCAGCCATCCTGTTCCGGGCGGATGACGACCCCCTCCTTCACGCGCATGGGTTGACGGTCATTGGCGCCGATGAACATCACCGCGGCATCCGGCTGGAAGCTGGCCACCAGCCGTTCAATGCGATCCATCCAATCCAGCACATCCAGGCGCGCCAAGCCCGTTCCCAGGGCGGTAAAAGGCCGGACCTCGACCCCGGTGTGCTTGGTGAACTCGTTTTCCAGGGCGCTGACGGGGATGCGCATCATCGAGTCGCCGAGGATCAGAATACGCTGGGGGGGCGCGCCGTCCGTGGCGCGCCCGAGCTGCGGGCAGAGCGCGAGCAGGATCCAGAACAACGCGTGGTGAGTACACCTCCTCATGTTGATATCTCCCATGGTTAGAAGCGGTAGAGCAGGGTTGCGGACAGGGTGCGTTCGGTATGTTCCGCGAGGGCGTTGATGGACGCTTCGGCCTGGACTTCGAAGCCGTTGTTCCAGCGGCGCCGCACGGAGGCGGCGATACCGATCAGGGTGTTCCAGTCCTCGCTGGGCGGGTCGCCGGCATACCAGCCCTGGAGTTCCGCGCGCGCGCGCCGTTCGCGATAGCGCTGCCATTCATCGGGTCGGCCCTTGCGCTGCTGGATGCCCAGGTGGGCCCGGAGCATGCCGAAGTAGTTGGGCGCGGTGCGGCGCAGGCGCACAATGAAATAATGGCGCTGGTCCCAATAGGGGGTCCAGTACAGGTCGCTGTCGAGATCGGTGGTGACCACCGAGTTGTGCAGGCCGATCCACAGATCGTGCCGGGGGGCGATGCGCCAGAAGTTCTCGACCATCAGACGCAGCAGGGAATTATCGTCATCGAGTGACCAATAGACCCCGCTGCCGGTGGCGTTCCACCAGTCCCGGGCGCGCCAGACGCCGCCCAGTCCCACGCCGTCGTACTCGATGACCTCGCGCGCGGAGGGCACCATGTCATGCTCGTACCGGGCGGACATGTCGATGGCCAGGGCCGGGCGCCAACTGTACTGGATGTCGTAGGCCAGCACGTCCTCGCCCTCGAGGTTCTCGCCGAACGTGCGTTGGCGCACGCCGCCGGCCAGAATTGAGCCGTTGCGGTAGATATAGTGCAGGTTGAGTCCCAGGTAGTCCTCGGTGGCCTTGAAGGATTCGCGCACGACGATATTGGTGCCGGTTTCGACGGTGGTGAAGGAAACGCGGGTTTCTTCGGTGGTGGTGGTGCCCTCTTCATTGGTGGTGGTCACGACATCGCGCCGGGTGGAGACTTCTTCCTCCTCGACTTCCTCCCAGTAGTTGGAGGTCACGACCTGTTTGATGGCGCCGTAGCCCA
The DNA here is from genome assembly GCA_021734645.1 of Fidelibacterota bacterium. Taxonomy (GTDB): domain Bacteria; phylum Verrucomicrobiota; class Kiritimatiellia; order JAIPIQ01; family JAIPIQ01; genus JAIPIQ01. The sequence continues at coordinate 5,538 of JAIPIQ010000099.1, forward strand.
GGCGGCCCTCGAGGTGCAGGCGGGGATTGAGGTACAGTCCCGCGCGCAGTCCCACGCGCCATTCCTCGATCATTTCGTTGGCTTTGCGGGACTCGCCCTCGACGCCGAGGTGGGGGCGGTGAGGTTCAATCAGGCGTACGGGGCGGGTATCGGTTTCGTCCTCGACGGCTTGGGGCACGTCGGTCAGGCGGGCCAGGCGCCGGACCACATACTCGGACAGCTCGGCCAGATCTTCCTCGGGATAGCCGTCGCGCTTGAGGACCTTGAGCATATCGAGGGCCAGATGCATTTCGCCCTGCATGGTGGCCATTTCCGCGCGGGTGCGCCGGGCCAGGAAGACGGGATGATTCCGGAAGGCGTGGCGCAGCACATCCTGGCCGTTATGATGCCGTTGGGGCTCCCAGCGCTGATAGGCCGCCGGGTAATCGAGCTTCATGCTGTGCCCGAAGCGGGATTGCAGAAAAGCCCGGTCATAGTGGGTCTCGGCCTCGTTGAAAATCATTTCCGGGACATTGAACAGGTCAATGTTCGATTCCGTGGATTGTCCCACGTCGCCCATGGGGTAGGCCACCGCCGAAATCTCGTCCGGTCCGGCGTTGAGCCCCTCGATCAGCAGGCGTCGGCTGAACTCGAACTCGTAGCGCACGCGCTGGTAGTACTCGCGCAGGGATTCCTGCCGGTCCTTGTCCTCAAACCAGAGCAAATTGGGTAAAGGATGTCCTTTGCGGCCGTCGGGATAAATGGGTTTCGGGTAACTTGCGTTCACCAGATGGCTGCCGATCTCCCACACGCCCGTTTCGCGGTAGGCCTTGATTTCGGGGAACGTGGCGATGCGCAGGTCGTTGCTCAGAATGTGGCCCACGGAGATGAACATCGTCAGGGGCACCCGCAATTCCTCCGCTACGGGCGTGGCCCAGCGGAAGGAAGTGCGCATGCCGTCGTCGAAGGTCACGGCCACGACGCGGTCGGGCGTGAAATCGCGCAACTGGGGCGGGTCCAGTTCTTCCACGTCGCGCCAGGCGGCGCGCAGGCTGCGCACGGCGCGGTTAAGCACGCTGCGGCGGGGGACCCGTTCGGGGATTTCCAGGCTATCGAAATAGGGTTTGAACTGTTCGGGGGAGAGGAACTTGAAGCCGGCGCGTTTGAGGGTGCTGAGGTGGTCGCGGAACTGGCGGATCGAGGGCATGGCGGTCCATTCGCTCGAGGACAGGCCGTGATAGAGCAGGGTGAAGATGGCGCCGTGGGCGCCTTCGAGTTCGAGGCGGTCCAGGGATTCGAGGGCGTCGTAATAGCGTCCGCGGGAGAAATAGATTTGGGCCCAGAGGTAATGGCGGTAGGGATCGTGGGGGTTGAATTCGCGCAGGAGTTTGCGCAGTTGGTTTTCGGCTTCGGCCAGTTGCATGCGGCCCAGGTAGGTATCGAGCAGGCCGCGTTTGGCGCGTTGGCTATGGGGGTTTTTCTTGTCGAGGATATCGAGGAAATGGGCTTCAGCCTGGCCATAGCGTTTATCGAGGGTCAGTAATTCGGCGAAGAACAGGTGACCGTTGACGTCTTCGGGATCGAGGTCATAGGCTTCGTTGGCGACTTCGAGGCATTGGGGCAGGGAGAAGACGTTGGGGTCGCGTTTGTATTCTCCGGTCATGAAATAGGCCAGGCGGCGGGCGATATTGGCCTTGGCTTCGCGGCTGTCGGCCCGGCGCATGACGCGGCGCATGGCGGCGGCGACTTCATCGGGTCGGCGGGCGCGCATGGCGATATCGACCAGGAGATTCAGGGCGGCCTGGTGGTCGGGTTCGAGTTCGAGGATATGCTCGGCTTCGGCCTGGGCTTCGCGCAGGGCGCCCACCAGGAGCAGGACCTGGGCGCGGGGCATGAGGTACTCGGGGAAATCCGGCACCACTTCGCAGATGTTGTTCCAATGTTCGAGGCTTTCCTCGAACTCCTCGTTAGCGCTGAGGGCGCGCGCCAGTTGCAGTTCGACATCCAGGCGGTCGGGATCCTGGCGATGGAGCGCGCGCAATTCGGCCAGGGCCTCGCCGAAGCGTCCGTTCCACAGCAGAATCCGGCCGTAATTATAGCGGGTGTCGTACTGGTCCGGATCGAGAAACAGGCTGCGGCGGTACAGTTCTTCGGCCTGTGTCAGGTCGCCTTCGTGGCTTGCCACCTGGGCCAGGAGTCGGTACACCCGGTGGTTTTCCGGGGCGATCGCGCGCAGGCGTTCCCAGTAGGTCTTGGCTTGATCCTGATTGCCCACGGCCCAGTGGGCCCAGCCGATGGTTTCCCAGGCGCCCAGCAGGGTCGGGTCGGACTCGATGGCCTCTTCGAGCTTGGGGATGGCCTCCGCGTGCTTGCCGTCCTGGACGTCAATCATGCCCTCGTACATCAGCGCCATGGCCGGGGACACCCGCGCCACATCCTCGGTTTCCGGCAGCGTGCCGTCTGCTCGGCGTTGCCGGAAGGCTTCCGGGATTTCCACTGGGATTTCGTAGGGGATGAAATCGGGTTGTTCGGCCGACGGCGCGACGGGCGTGGCGGGTTCGGCGGGCGCGCGGGTCGTGGGCTGCGCGGTGGTAGTGCCCGGCACCGCCAGCAGTCCCGGCGCCTGACCGGCGGCGGGGAGCGCCAGCGCCCAGAGGAGGCCGGGAACGGTCAACCAACCGCGGTTGGGCCGCCGGAGACTGGGTGGCCATTGGCGTGTGCGGTTCATTCCGCGCTGCTCCAGAGTGCGTTCACCAGTTGTGCGGCCAGCAGGTCGGCGCCGGCGCGGTTGAGGTGGATGCCGTCTTCGGCGCGCACATTCAGGGGCAGGCCCCGTTCGCCGATGACGTAGGGCGAATAGCGTCCGGGGCTCCGGCTCAGGATCGGCCGGGTCGGGAAGAAGCGGACGTTGGGGCGCGAGGCGATTTCGGCTTCAAAGATTGAATTGATGAGGTCCGCATCCTGCTGGGTTTCGTCGCGTTTCATGTCGGGCAGTTGAAGCCAATACACGGGGCGGCCGGCGGCGCCCATCAACAGGTCCATGGCCTGGCCGATGCGGCGCGCATATTCGACTTCCCAGCGGGGGTCGGTGGGCTGCACCACGTCGTTCTCGATTTTCATGGGTTGGCGATCGTTGGTGCCCAGAAAGACGATGGACGCGTCGGGCTGAAAGGTTTCCACGAGTGTGGCGATGTGGCTGAGCCAGTCGAAGACATCCAGGCGGGTGATGCCGGAGCCGATACGGGTGAAGGTTTCGGTAACGACGCCGGGGCGGCGTTCGGCTTGCAGTTTGAGGGAGTGGGCGGGGATTTGCATCATTGAGTCGCCCAGGATCAGAATGCGTTGGGGGGCTTCGGCGGCGTGGCTATGGCCGACTTGTCCATGGGTCAGGATCAAGGCGGTTGTGAGGAGCGCGAAAGAGATCTTTGTGGTCATTCCGGGTTTCCGATCGGTTGGGCGTGTTTTTCAATCCAGGCGCGCAGGCCATTGAGCCGGGTGATTTCGGCGGCGCGGGCCAGGGGGCGGGTGCCGGCGGCCCAGGCCTTCCACCAGACATTATACGGTCGCCGCAGGGCGCCTTCGTGCAGGGCCTGCCCATTGAGCAATGCCCCGAGCACAAAGAAAAGCATGACGGCGCGCCAGGCGGCGCGGGGGGGCACGCCCACGGCCGCCAGAGCCCGCCGCTCGCCGATATCCAGCGGCCGGGACGGCGGGCGGTTTTTCAGGGGCGCCGGTTGGGGCGCGGCTTGTTCGCCCGGATTCATACGCGAAACCTTAATCAAAGCCGCGGTCCGCGCCAAGCCCAATCTCAGAAGTCGTGCAGGCGGTCCTGACCGGCGATCCGGTCGGGCGCCCGGGCGCCGGCCTGGGCGATGTTGATGAGTACGCCAATCATGAACAGGGACATGACCAGATGGGTGCCGCCATAGCTGATGAAGGGCAGGGGCAGGCCCTTGGTGGGCAGGCAGCCGGTCACCACGGCGATATTGAGCAGGGCCTGGATGCCGATCATCAGGGTCAAGCCGGCGGCCAGCAGGCGGCCGAAGGGATCCGGCGCCCGGTAGCTGATGTGCAGGCCGCAGGCCACCAGCACGCCGAACAGCAGCAGGACCCCGCCCGTGCCCCACAGGCCGAATTCCTCGCCGATAATGGCATAGATGAAATCCGTATGGGCTTCGGGCAGGTAGAATTGTTTTTGCAGGCTCTGGCCGAGGCCGACGCCCAGGCCGCCGCCCAGGACGAAGGCATAGCGGGCCTGAATGAGCTGGTAGGCTTCCTGTTGGGCATACTTCTCCGGGTTCAGAAAGGCCATGGTCCGCCGCCAGCGGACTTCGTCGCGTGCGATGGCCAGGGCAAAAGCGCCCAGGCCGCCGGTGGCCACGATGCTCAGGTAGCCTGGATGGGAGCCTCCCAGGAAAAGAATCAACAAGCCCACCAGGCCGAGCAGCATGGTCGAGCCGAAATCGGGCGCCAGAAAGACGGGGCCGGCCAGCAGGCCGATTAGCACCAGGGGGATCAGGGTGCCGCGCACGAGGGTTTCCGCGCGGCGCCGGTGACGGGCCAGGTAGCGGGCAAGGATGACCACCAGGGCGAATTTGGCGATTTCGGAGGGTTGGAAACCGAAGGGGCCGATGCGCAGCCAGCGGCGGCTGCCCTTGACCAGGGTGCCCACGGAGGGGATCAGGGTGATGATCAGCAGCAGGGCCCTTCCGATCCAGAGGACGGTGGCCCCTTTGCCCCAGAGGCGATTATCAAACCGGGTGGCG
>JAIPIQ010000002.1 GCA_021734645.1 Fidelibacterota bacterium
CCTCGATCCCTTCGGCCTGTCATCGAGGACGACGACGAGGACGAGGACGAAAATGCGTGCCGGTTCCTTTTGGGTTAGAGTGAAACCGGCCTACTTTAACCCTTTGGAGGCGTTTTCCCTAGTTCGCTAAGGATTCGGGATCCGCTTCCAGGGACACTGTGATATAGTATGTCGCAAAGGAGAATATCATGTCCAAGAAGAATGCACCCCGTATCTTGACAACAACCGTTGGTTCCTATCCCGTGCCGGACTGGCTGGTGGCGTTGCCAAGCGCGCAGGCGCTCCGCGACGCGACTCGCGTGGTGGTGGATATCCAGCGCCAGGCTGGGATTGACCTGGTCACCGACGGCGAGCTCTACCGTTTTGACGTCAACCATCCGGATACCAACGGCATGATCGAGTATTTCATCCGGCCGCTCGCCGGCGTGCGGTCCGTGGTGGGTCGCGAAGATACCAAGGCTTTTGCGGCCCAAGCCAACATGGCGTTTCGCGCCCGGCCCGCCGGTGTTGTGGAAGGTCCACTCGGTGAGGGGGGACTCAACCTCCCGGCGGACTGTCAACGCCTGACGGCCGTGGCGGGTCGGGCGGTCAAGTTTACCCTCACCAGCCCCTACATGCTCGCCCGGACTTTGCTCGACCGGCACTACGGCTCCTTCGAGACGCTTCTGATGGCCCTGGCCGACGTGCTGGCGGCGCAGGTCCGCGATCTGGACGTGGCCTGTGTTCAGGTGGACGAAGCCAATCTACCAGGCAATCCGGAGCATGGCCCGCTGGCTGCGGAAGCCATCAACCGCGTTCTCGATGCGATCCCGACCCGCAAAGCGGTCCATTTCTGCTTCGGCAACTACGGCGGACAAACCATCCAGCCCGGCGATTGGAAGACCCTGACCCGCTTCTTGAATGCCCTGCGTTGCGAGCATCTCGTTTTGGAACTGGCGCACCGCCCGGCCGCCGACCTGGAAGCCCTCAAGGATATCCGGCCGGATCTGACCCTCGGCATCGGCGTCATAGACGTCAAAATCAACCACATCGAAACCGCTGACGAGATCGCAGCGCGCATCGAACGCGCCGAAAAGGTCCTGGGCGCGGGCCGCGTCGGCTGGGTTCATCCCGATTGCGGATTCTGGATGCTCAAGCGCAGCGTGGCCGACCGCAAGATCGCGGCCCTGGTCCGCGGTCGCGACCTTTATCTAGAAAGACAGGAAACAACAACGAAACACACGAAAGGCACGAAAAGGGGGAGGTAACCACGGATAAACACGGATGCACACGGATGGGAAAAGGGGATAATGTCTCACGCAAAGACGCGAAGACGCAAAGGGGGGGGAGTAGTGATCAGTTTTCAGTGACCAGTGATCCGTTCATTCTGATTCTGAATTGGACGTTCGATGTTCCGATGTTTGACGTTCTCCTTCGAGAGTATCATCCCATTCCCGACAAGGTGCGCGACAAAGATTGGGGGGGCTCCACTTCTGGGTCCCGAATACCCACACACCCTCAAACCAGAGGTGAATAACCGCAAAAAGGGGAACGCATCTTTGCGATCTCTGCGTTCTCTGCGGTTACATCTCACCACCCTTTCCCTCTCCGTGTCCTCCGTGTCTCCGTGGTAAAAAAATTTCTTGCCGTCGGTCACATTGGCGCTGGCGGTGGAAGGGCATCGCGTAAGCGTATCCGAGCAAGGGTGGCGGGTAATTGTCGGCGGTCGACGACAACGGCGACGCGAACGGACAACGAGTTGAATCTGTCCCACTCGTCCCCCCTTCGCGTCGCCGTTCGCGTAAACCGAGAGACAATTTCCTTCCATCGAACCCCGAACACGGCAGCCCGCCCACACCGAATCGACAAAGCTCACGACAAGGCTCACGACAAAGATTGGGGGACTCCACTTCAGCGTCCCCAATGCCTCGAGTTCTCTTTCCCCCGAAAAATCAGATCATGCGGCGGAGGCCGCACGATCTCAGGCCGGACTGATCTGAGAGCCCGGCTCATCCACCCTCGACAAGTCCGGCCAAACGTGGTACCGCCTATGGAAAATCAACTTGGGGAATGAATGCAGGTATTTGACGTGATTGTGGTGGGCGGCGGGCATGCCGGCGGCGAGGCCGCCGCGGCGGCGGCCCGTCTGGGATTGACCACCGCACTGGTAACGATCCGCCGCGATACCATCGGGCGACTATCCTGCAATCCCTCGATCGGCGGCCTTGCCAAATCCCACCTCGTGGCCGAACTGGATGCCCTCGGTGGCGAAATGGGCCGCAATGCCGATTTCACGGGTCTCCAGTACCGAACCCTCAATCTGCGCAAGGGACCAGCCGTGCGCGCCACCCGCTTGCAGTGCGATAAACGCCAATACCCCCTGCGCTGGCAGGCACTCTGCGAATCCTTGCCCCGGCTCACTGTGATCAAGGGCCGCGTCGTCGCTCTCCTGCGCCGCGGGGCGCGCCTGACCGGCGCTCGCCTGGCGTCGGGCCGGGAAATCGAGGCCAAGTCCGTCATTCTCTGCGCGGGAACCTTTCTCAACGGGGTCATTCATGTCGGCAAACAATCCACTCCAGCCGGGCGATTCGGCGAAGAACCCGCGCCGGAACTAGCCGACCAACTGCGCGACCTCGGGTTTGCCATGGGACGGCTCAAAACCGGCACCCCGCCCCGCCTCGCGCACGATAGCCTGGATTACGACCGCATGACCTGTCAGCCCGGCGATGACCCGCCGCCTCTGTTCAGTCGCACCGGACGTCAAATTGCGGAATGGTTCCACGTGGAACAACCGGCGCCCGATGCCGCGACCCTCGCCCAATGGTTCCACGTGGAACAATACAATCCTGCGCTCCAACCCTGGGCGCCCGGTTCCCGCCAGATGCCTTGCTACTTGACTCACACGACGTCCGAGACGCACGATATCATCGCGCGTCACCTGAAAGAAAGCGCCCTCTATGGCGGGGCCATCACGGGCACCGGCGTGCGCTATTGTCCCTCCATTGAAGACAAGATCGTCAAGTTTCCTGATCGCGCCAGCCACCACGTATTCATCGAGCCTGAGGGGTTCGATAATCCCAGCGTCTATCCCAATGGGACGTCAAATTCGCTCCCGGCGCCGGTTCAGGAAGCCATGATCCGCTCGATTCCCGGTCTCGAGCGCGCGGTTTTTCTGCGTCCGGGTTATGCGATCGAATATGATTATTGTGATCCGACGGGACTGCAACCGACGCTCGAGAGTTCGGTCCTCGAGGGGTTGTATCTGGCCGGCCAGATTTTGGGAACGACGGGGTACGAGGAGGCGGCGGCCCTGGGTTTTCTGGCGGGGGTCAATGCGGCGCGGAAGTGCCTGGGTCAATCGCAAATGGTATTGGGACGCCAGGATGCCTATTTGGGGGTCTTGGTGGACGACTTGATCACGAAGGGGGTGGATGAGCCGTACCGGATGTTCACGTCGCGGGCAGAGTACCGGTTGCTGCTGCGGCAGGATGCGGCGCCGTATCGTCTCTTGGCCAAAGCCCGTGAGATAGGTTTGGTCCCGGCGGGGATTCTCGACGCCACGGCGGCAGAGGATGAATGCATCACGCAGGAAGAGCAGAGGTTACAACTTATTGTCCATCAAGGTGTTATTGCATCCAATTGGTTGTGCCAGGCCGGTCATGCGTATGACCAATTACCGGAAGCGCTGCGGCGTCCGCTGCCGGCGCGTCTGATCGAGGAAGTGGAAACCCGTTTGCGGTATGCAGGGTACATCCAGCGGGAGGCCCAGGCGGCGGATCGAATGCGACGCAATGAGCGGGACCTCGTTCCCCCTGACTTTGATTATGGGGCGGTGCGGGGACTGCGGTTCGAGGCGCGCGAGAAATTGGCGCGGGTGCGGCCGCGGACTTTGGGTCAGGCGACCCGGATCACCGGCGTGAACCCGGCGGACGTCGCGTTGCTGGCGGTTCATATCAAGCGCCGGAGGTGATCGGCATTGACAGGGGCGGGGGGCGGCGATAGTTTACCGGGCGCGGGGCGCGGATGCGCCCCGCGACAGAGCAATCGAAGCAGCAGAAGGAGCTGACCATGAAAAGTGGAGCCATACGGTGGATGGGGATCGCGGTGGTGTTCGGCAGTCTTGGCCTGGGCTGGGCGCCGGGGGCTGAGGACGGCAATTTGCGGTACTCGATCAGCGTCAGCAAATTCCCCAACGAAGCGGGTTGGAGCGGGCGCTGGGATATTGGCCAGGGTTTCACGACGATCATGACGGATGCCTTGCAGCAATCGGGGCGCTTCATTGTGCTGGGCGATGCCGAAATGCGTCAGGAAGCCATGGCCGAACAGGATTTGGGCGCCACAGGCCGGACGGCTGGCGGGGCCAAAACGCCGCAAGTGGGCCGCATGACGCCGGCGCAGTTGCTGGTCCGCGGTTCCATCACGCATGTGCAGGACGATACGGCGGGCGGCTCCGGCGGAATCGGATTCCGGGGCATCCGGCTGGGCGGATCGGGGGCCAAGGCGGAAGTGAATATTACCATCTATCTGGTGGATTCGGCTACGGGCCAGGTCAAAGCCTCGACGAAAGTCGTGGGGCGTTCCACCCAGCGGGGCCTGCGCATCGGCTATAGCGGCAGCGCCCTGGGAGGGCTGACCGGGGATATGGGCGGCTTCTTGAATGATAATGTGGGCAAAGCCTGCCAGGATGCCGTCGGCCAGGCCATCGAGTTCTTGACCGCCCAGCTCGAACAGGTGCCCTGGCAGGGCAGCGTCGTCCTGGCCCAGCCCAACCGGATTGTGATCAACCGCGGCACACGCGAGGGCGTGGCAACCGGCATGCGGTTCAAGGTGGGCCAGAGCGAGGAACTGGTGGATCCGGACACCGGCGAAGTGCTTGATGTGGATTTCACCACGGTGGGCGCCATCGAGGTCACGGAAGTCCGGGAAAAAATTGCCTATGCCCAGGCAGTGAGCGGGGGCGATCAAATCGCCAAAGGAATGACCGTCGCGCCGGAATGAACCGGTCGGCGATTCCGGTCCTGCCGTCCTGGATTATAGCCCAGGGCGACCATTGCGTCCTGCGAGTGCGGCTGACGCCGCGCGCGCGCCGCGAGCAGCTCGGCCCCGTGTACGGTGATGCGCTGAAAATCAGTGTGCTGGCGCCCCCCGTTGATGGACGGGCCAACCAAGCCCTGTTGCAGCGGCTCGCCCAATGCCTCAACATTCCACCCGGCCGCCTCGCCATCCTCAGCGGCGCCACCGGGCGTCAAAAACAAATTGCGGTCCACGGCCTGTCCGCCGCCACCGCCACCGCCCGCCTTTCACCCCTCCTGAGCGCATAGCCTGCTGAAGCGGTTCCCTCCGGGTTTCAGCAGGGATTATGAACCAGCGCAATCCTCGCGCCAAGACGCAGGGGGCGCGAAGGGGGAGTGTTCAGTCATCAGTCATCAGTCATCAGTGATCAGTGATCAGACGTGAAACACTTCCTCCATTGTGCTCCACCATTCGCCTGCCGCCCGGTTTGCCAGGGGCTGCTGGCAGGGCTGGCACTCCGCCCACCATTGCTGCGTCACGGGATCAGCCGCCATCCGCGCCATGTCCCCCTCGAAGTCGTCACCGGTATACTCGAAATAACTGAATAGATAGAACTGGCCATCCGGCAACTGACGCAGGTAAATCGAATAATTCCGGATATGGCAGGCCGCGATCATTTTCAACACGTCCGGCCAGACGGCCGCATGTAACTTCCTGTAGTAATCCAACTTGTCTTCCTTGACCCCGATCACCATGCCATACCGTTTCATCACTGCCTCCTAGATACCTGACTCGTCTCGACTCCAATCCTGACCACCATTCGACTCTGGCGCCACCCGCCATTCTTCGTTACAGCGGCTGTAACGGCAAGCGCCGCGCGTTACAGCCGCTGTAACGCGCGCGCGCGTCAGGTCGGTCGTTCCTGTTCGGCCTGCGCCACCAGCCGGCCGATTTCGGCCACGCGTTCCGCCAGGCGCGGCGCCGCTTCCGTGCTCGCCGCCAGTTCGAGCGATCGCAGACGACGGGCCAGCAACCCGCCCCCGCCCAGTCCGGCGGCGCCCGCCAGTTTGTGCGCGGCACGCCCCAGCGCCTGGCGCTCGAAGGGCGCGAGCGCCGCCTGCAACTGCGCCACGGTCTCCCGCGCGGATTCGACAAAGGCCTCGCCCAAACGTCCGAATAATTCCGCGTCCCCATCCGCCGCCGCGTTCAAGCCATCCCAGTTAAAAACCTGCGTCATACCGGACTCCTCGTCCATTCACCGCAAAATACCCGTCTCAGTCAAGTTGCGCCAGCAACAGGCAGGCAATCCGCGCGCATTGCGCCTCCACTTGCGGCCACTCCTGCCAGCGCGGCGCCAAGTCCTTATATTCGTCCAGTCGGCCCGCGTCCAAATCATAAGGCAACGGCTTGGCCAATTGAACCTGCAATTGCTGCAACGCGGATTGAGCGCCGGGCTGCGGATAGAGCGCATCGAAATTCCGCAACGCCGCAATGACTGCCTCCGGCCCCATGGCATCAGCCAACGCCATGAAATCCAAATAATCCCGCGTCGCATTGCGTTTCAGGATCAACACCCCTTTAATCCTCAAAATCTCCGCCATGGTCGGCACCGTTACCGCTTTTCCGTTACATTCGACCTGGACGGTTTCCAGCGGTTGTGATCGAATGAGCTGCCGAACCCCGGTTTCGATGCCATCGAGCTGCCCCAGGATCATGACAGGCCGCCGCACCCGCGCCGTCGTCCAGCCCGCCGCGGACTCCAACTCCGCGAGTACCTCATCGAAGCGCTCCCGCAAATCGGTAAGGACGTGATCCGCATCCTGCGAGAACCGATGTTTGACGTGCAACGCCGCCGCGGTCCCGCCCACCAGAACTGCCGCGGGCAGAAGCTGCTGCAAGCGCGCCGCCGCCGCCAGCAGCCGCTCCCAATCAGGCTGCGCTGGAGCTGACATAATGCCTCCAAAGATGATAGCGTTGGGCATAGGGATCAGCAGCGTGCCGCGCACAGAGCCGCAGCACTTTGCGTGCGATTTCCGGATCACCCGCGACGGCCTTACGCAATGCCACCCAATCCGCGCGGTTGCCCCGCGCAATGACGTCATCAATGGCCGCCAGCGTAAAGGCCGCATGATTCAAGTGCCGATGTTCCATACGCCTCATCATCCGGCAAAAAGACGGCTTGTCAATCCGTTACGCCGGTCCGGGTTCGGGGGGGGCAGGACAGGAAAGTTACCATCTGTCCCAATCGTCCACGATTGTCGAGAACCCCTACGATCACTGCGTGATCTCACGCCGGTAACTTTCGGATCCTGCACCCGGCGGCCAGGGGGGGGTGAATGGCGTTGCCCACAGTTCACAGGGTTCGTCGGACGCCGATGAAGTAGACCAGGAGGACGGCGAACAGGATCCAGGACGTCCATTTGACATCGCGGGCGCGGCCGGCGAGGAGTTTGACCAGGGGGTAGCTGATGAAGCCGAGGGCCAGGCCATCGCCGATCGAGTAGGTCAGGGGGATCCCGACCAGGGCCATGAAGGCCGGCAGGGCTTCGCTGGGATCTTCCCAGGCGATGGCGGTCACATTTTTCATCGAACAGGAAGATCACCACATAGGGCAGCATGGCGAGCGTCAGGGCCGCGCGCCAGTCGCACTGCAGCCAGAGGGGCGCCACCGACGGCGGCCGGCCCACAATCCGCCAGGTGGGCGCGAACTGTTTCAGCAGGCGGGCCTCGGCGCCCCAGTCGGCCAGGGCCGTCCCGGCGGGCGCGAACCGCACCGCGCAGTGGGCCAGCGCGCTGAGGGCGACCCCGGCCAGGATGCCCCAGAGAATCGCGCCCCGCACCCCGCGCGCCTGCAAGCCGACGGTCACCGCCAGGCCGCCGAAGAAAACGATCAGATCCGGCGACAGGAAGTCCGCGTTGAGCTTCACCGCCGTGCCGGGATCCGTCAGAATCAGGCCGGCGTTCCGCAAGCCGATGAAGGCAATGAATACGCCAATGCCCACGGCAATCCCGCTCTTGAGACTCGGGCTGACCGCATCCATCAGCAGGGCGCGCACACCCGTGAGCGACAGCAACAGAAACAACAACCCGGAAATCAAGACGACCCCCAGGGCCACCTGCCAGGCTGTCGTGGCGCCCGCCTGAACGGCCGCCAACTGGGCCGCCGCCGGCAGCACGCCGAACACAAAAAAGAAATTCTCGCCCATGCCGGGAGCCTGGGCGATGGGATAGCGGGCATAGAGCCCCATGATCAGGCAGGCCACCGCGGCGCTGAGGCAGGTCGCGGCCATGACTGCCTCGAAGGGCATGCCCGTGTCAAATCCAAACATCCGGCCGGACAGCACCGCCGGTTGCACGAAAATGATGTAGCTCATGGTGAGGAACGTGGTCAGCCCGGCCAGTCCCTCGCGCCGGAGAAATCGCTGCTTTTCAATCATGGCCGCATCATATCATCGGCCCGATCGAGCGCAACCGCATAACCGACCGGCAGGCGCCGGGGGGGGGCAAGGAGGACGTCGAACATCGGAATGCTCAATGCCCCTGTTCCGGCGCATATTCACAATCTATTTGCGCATCTGCTTGCTTGCCGCGGCCGGGTAGTTGTCATAGGCTGCGGGGCGACGCATTTAGTGGCCGACGGGCGCGAGCCTGGGCCTGGGCACCACCTGTAGGCCCGCAGCCAAAAGGAGCAATGAAATGCAAGTGCTGGACTATGTAATTGTCGGTATTTTTGGGATCCTGGTCCTGATCATTGGCATTGTTGCCACCCGGCGCGCAGGGAAGACAACCGACGAGTTTTTTTTGGCGGGCCGTCGGCTGCCGTGGTATCTTTCGGGACTCTCGATGCTGGCCACCAACTTCGCCTCGGACACGCCGCTCGCGGTTTCCGGCTTCGCGCGCAAGAACGGCATTCTGGGCGCCTGGTATTCTTTTTCCTTCTATCTGCGGGAGCTGACCATCGGGTTCTTCTTCGCCCGGCTGTGGCGCCGAAGCGGGGTCGTCACCGATGTGGAATTTTACGAGCTGCGTCACGGCCCCATGCACGCGCGCATTCTACGCAGCGCCGTCGGCGCGTACAACAGTCTGCTCTTCGTGCCCATCAAGCTGGGGCTCTTCACCCTGGCCATGCGCAAGCTCCTGGCCGTGATTCTGCCGGTTTCGGAAACCACCCACCTCCTCGGGTTCCCGGTCTCCACCGCGCTCCTGATTTCGGCCGGCCTCGTCTTTTTCGCCCTGCTCTACTCGGCCTCCGCCGGTTTGTGGGGCGTCGTGCTGACCGATGCCATTGAGTTTGTGTTCGCGCTGGTGGGCTCCTATGTCCTGACCTTCTACGCCATCCGGGCGGCCGGCGGGCTCGAGGCGCTGACCACCGCCCTGCCGCCGGCGCTCACGCGTTTCGCGCCGACCACGTTACTTTCTCCCGTGCTGATCCTGCTCATCCTGCCGCACAACTGGTTGTGGGACGGCGACCTGGCGGTCGCCCAGCGCCTGATGGCCTGCCGCAACGAGAAGGAAGCGACCCTGGCGCAGCTCATGCGCACCTTCGTCAATCTGGGCGTGCGCAGTTGGCCCTGGATCATCACGGGCATGGCATCGCTGATTGTCCTCAATGCCGCGGATCTGAAGTACGACATGGACAACTACCCGATGATGATGCAGGCCGTCGCGCCGATTGGCATCCTGGGCATTGTGGTCGCCTCCTTCATCGGCGCCTATCTTTCCTCGGTGGATACCTATTTGAATCTCGGTTCCGCCTATTTTGTCAACGATCTGTACCGCCGGTTTTTCAGGCGCGGCAAAAGCGATGCGCATTACCTGCTGGTTTCCCGGCTGGCAACGGGAGGCTTTGCCCTCATCACCATCGTCATCGCCGCCTCTTCCGATTCGATTTTCGCCCTGTTCGGCTTTGTGTACATGGTGCTGGCGGGTCTGCCCATCATCCGTTCCCTGCGCTGGTTCTGGTGGCGCATCAACGGCTGGGCCGAGTTGGCGGCCTTTCTCCTTTCCGGCGTGTTCGCCTGCACCTTCGAGTTGATGCGCCGGGGCTATGAATCCGGCGCGCTGGCCCTGCGCCCCCCCGCCCGCTGGCTGATCGACACCCTGGGAATCACCGAACCCCTCTTCCCCGATTTCCTGTACCTGACCGTTGATATCAATCTGGTGATGATCCTGACCACCGGAATCTCCATTCTCATCGCCTATCTCACGCCGCCGGATCCCACCGAAAGCCTGAGCCGCTTCTACCGGCGCGTGCGCCCCGCCGGCCCGGGGTGGCGAGCCATCCGCGCGCTGAATCCGGACATCCAGATTGTAGACCGCCTCGGACTCGACTGCCTGGCCTGGATCCTGGGAATCGGGTTGGTCTTCGGCAGTACCTTTGCCATCGGCGCGCTTTGGTTTCACCATTGGGGCTTGGCCATTGGGCTGACGATCCTGACGGCCGCCAGCGGCGTCCTGATGAAGGTCTGCGTATTCCCGTACTATAACGAGATGAATGCCGTGGACCGGTCTGATTCCGCGCTGAGCGAATAAGGGAAGCTCTTGCAAAACCTCCAGCGGACGACACGGAGGTCGTCCCTCCATTTGAAACGCGCGGGTCTTGAACTGATTTCTGGAGGGTCGGGCTCCGTCCCGACCGATGATCAGGAGGTTTTGCAAGCGCCTCAAGGGAAATCGCGTATTGGTGTACCCTGCTGAAACCCGAAACCTGTGTTCTCAAACCAGACCGACCGGTTCCGCGGCGGGGGGGCCCGCGTGAACCGTTTTGCCGTCCACCCGGAATTCGCTGCGCCGCGGGGCCAGCCGCAGATCCACCGTGCGTCCCCGGAAGCGGAAATTCTCCAAATGGACTTCGGCTGCCGGCAGGTGGCCCGGGAGGATGTTCAGCGCGCCGGACAGGTGGGGCCGCAGGCCGCAAAGGCCAAAGAGGATCGCCTCGCCGCCAACCGTCCCGGAGCAGATATTGGCGCGTTTGTGCGCGGCGACGGCCGGCCGGTCACAGTAGTGCTCCTGCGGGTAATAGAGCAAATGGCGCCCCATCCAGAAATGCCGTTGCAAGACGTCCCAGGCCAGCGCCGGCCGGCCTTGCTCCCAGAGCGTCAACGCCAGGATGGGGCCGTCCCCCGTGTAAGATCCGCCGCCCGACCAATCCGGATCGTTCTGCTCATAGTGCCGGCGGTCTTCGGCGGACACACTGCTGACGCCATAGGTTCCGAGAAAAGCCCCCTCGCGCACCTGGGCGCAAAGCGCCGCCTGCATCGCCTCGGTGCAACATCCCGCCCGCAGCGCGTCGAAGACCTGCACGGAATAGACGAGCTCTGCGTGGCCATCCGGATAGAGGCAGCGAAACCATTGACGCCGGGGATCCCAGAGTCGTTGCTGGATTTGCTTTCTGATCTCGACCGCCTGCGCGCGCCATTTTCCGACGGGCGCGGCCAGGCCGTGCCGCTCACACAACGCAGCCGCGACCTCCAGGCACCAGGCGCGCTCGGCATTCGGGCTCACGGTAAAATGTTCCCAGCCCGCGCCGCGCATTTCCAGGAGATTGCACTGTTGGCCATAATCCAACAGCACGCCTTCTGATCCGGCGTTGCGTTCCTCCGCGGCCAGCAGGTCGCATCCGGTTTGAATCAGGGCGGGATCTTTCAAATAACCGAAGCACTGCAGGGAACGCAGCAGGCTGAAAAAGGAGAACGTATTATAGGCGTAGTACACGTCCCTTCCTTTGCCGGTCAGCGAAAACCGCATATGCTGATCGAGCCCGGAACGGCTCATGACGCGCGCGAAGTCCGCCATGCGTTCACCCAGCAGCATCGTATTCACGTTGGGGGCATACCCGCCGCTGTCCCACGGATAGCCGCAAAATCCCCCGCCATCCAGGCTGCACACACTCAAAAACGGCTGGCAGGCGAATGCCGGCTTGTCCCACAGGCAGAGGAGGCCGCTGAGCAGCGAGCGGCGATAGTACGCCTCCAGGCCGGGCACGCCGGAGGCGATCCGCGGCAGGTTCTCCGCGGCCGCGTCCAGCACCCTGCGCCACCGCTGGCGCGTGGCTTCAATCCAATCCGCCAAGTTCCCCGGGAGCGGCATCTCGCCCGGCTTTACCAAGGTACAGGCCAGACGCGCCGTTCGCTTTTCGCCGGGGGGAATCACCAGCGTCAGATCCTCCGCATGCAGCCGGAGTTCAACCGTCCCGTTGGTCCAGATCCCATCAGCCCGCGGGCGACAGTCCGTGCCGTCGGCCGGAATCGCGTAGCCCCAGTCGTCCAAATCGCAAAAGGCCGGGCGACCCGGTTCGATCCGGGGTTCCAGCGTCAGGGTTCGCGTGACCCGACCCCGGTTCTCCACCTCGATGCGCAGCACGAAGCCGGCCTGGCCATAGAGCGGAAACAGCTCGGAACAGACGCCATAGGAGATCAAGGCGCCATTGCGGTACTGGTGATACGTTCCTTTGCGGCTGATGTGGTCAGGCTGCCAGGTCCCGCCCGCATACAGTATGCCGCAGTCGCCCTTGCCCGTGTTGCCGTCGTCCGGCAGCAGCCGGGTCCCGTCGCGAAAACCAAGTTCCAACCGAAACGCCTTGGCGGCGTAGGGCGGCGAGAAAAACTCGGCGACGCCGCCTACGGTGCGCGGAATGGGGCGGACCGTTGTCCAGCCGTTGGCTACCGCCAGATGGGCGTCGGGGGTCAGCGTCGCCGCCAGGTTCTGGGCCAGGTTCTCGAGTGTCAGCGGATCAATATTTGTCCGCATGCGAAAGCTCCTTTTGGTTGGCAATTACCCTGTACGAATCGCATTACAAAAGTTTTTTTCGTCCGTTGTAAAGAATTAATGTCAGAAAAAAGTGTAGACACGCCCGGAGCGTTGACCTTAACTCCCGGGGCGGATCGGGTTTGGCGCGGACTGGATGAGCCAGTGCCGCGGCCGCCTGCCGGAGGCAATGTGGTGAGTGAATTGACGGGCCGGGAACGCATCGCGCGGATTTTGAAACGGGAGCCGGTTGACCGCATCGGGCTCTTCGAGCATTTCTGGGGGGATACCCGGGCCTTATGGCAGGCGCAGGGTCACGTGGGCGCGGAGGAGGAGCTGGCGGACCATTTCCAGTTCGATTTGCAGAACTGCTGGCCCTGCAGCATGGTGGCGGATCTGGACTTTATCCCGGAGGTGATCGAGGAAACCGAGGAAACCATTCTGGAACGCAATGGCAATGGCGCCTTGTTGCGGCGGCACAAGCAACATAATGCCACGCCCGAGCATGTGGATTTCGCCGTCAAGAGCCGGGCGGAATGGGAAACGCTGATCAAACCGCGCCTGACTGCCGATCCGCGCCGGATCAATTTCGAGGCCTACCGCGCGGCGCGGGCGGCCGCCGCCGCCGCGGGACGGTTCTTCGTCTGGTCTGGCACGAATGTCTTCGAGTTGATGCATCCGGTTTGCGGTCATGAGTACATGCTGATCGGCATGTTGGACGATCCGGACTGGATTCGGGACATGGTGCAGACCTACGCCCGGCTGATTCTGGACTTGCAGGAGGTGCTGTTTGCCCGGGAAGGTCCACCGGATGGCATCTGGTTTTACGAAGACATGGGCTTCAAGGACCGGCCCTTCATGTCGCCGGCCCTCTATCGCGAATTGGTGCAACCGGGCCACATCCTGACCGTTCAGCGCGCCCACGACCGCGGCTTGCCCGTGATCATGCACTCCTGCGGCTTCATCGAACCCCTGCTGCCGGACATGGTCGCCGCCGGCATTGATTGCCTGCAGGTCATCGAAGTCAAGGCCG
This sequence comes from Fidelibacterota bacterium, assembly GCA_021734645.1. Lineage (GTDB taxonomy): Bacteria > Verrucomicrobiota > Kiritimatiellia > JAIPIQ01 > JAIPIQ01 > JAIPIQ01. Next base: position 13,772 of record JAIPIQ010000002.1, read on the forward strand.
GCATGGACCTGCTGCGCATTCACCGGCAGTTCGGCGAGCGCCTCTCCCTGATGGGCGGCATGGATGTGCGCGCCCTGTACAGCAACGACCGCGCCCGGGTGGACGCGGAACTCGAAGCCAAGATCCCCCAGGTCAAGCAGGGCTTCGGCTACGTGCTCCACAGCGATCACTCGATCCCCGATACCGTCACCTACGACACCTACCGCTATTTCGTCAACCGCGGCCTGGAACTCGGCCGCTATGCGCAGTCATCGCCTTCCTGAACAGGACGCGGACGCGCGCTCAGGCGGACCCCGATCAGGGCATAGGGCGTGATGGCCAGGCGTCCGTCGGGCTGCCGGATTCCCGGCAGGGGGCGCCCCGAAAGATCCACGATGTCCGCCTGCCAGCCGGGCTCGAGTTCCAATTCGAGCAGGCCCCGGCGGCCGAGCGTCTCGTTGAGCCGCAGGATCCAGGCGCCCGGCCCCAGCGGTTGTGCCCAGGCGGCGGCCACGGAGGGCGCGCCGTGCAGGCCCAGCAGTCCGGCGTTGTATGCCGGTCCACGATAGGGGATCGGCGGCGTATAGAGCAGGTCGGCCAGGGCGGCGGGGGATTCCTCGCGCGGGCGCGCGCCGCCGTAGGGGGCCAATGCGATCTCGATCCGCGCGGAACCCAGGTCCGAGTGGGTTTGGCTCAGATCGGCGGTGCGGATACCCGTCTGCAGGCGGGCATTGGTCACATACGCGCTGCGGGCCAAGCTCACGTGCAAGGCGCCCGAGCGCGCGCCGAAGCCGTACTTGGCCTCGGTGATCACCGCCAGCCCCTCGGTCTCGCCCTCATCAGCCACGGCAGCCCAGCGGCTCGCCGGCACCTCCCATTGCGCTTCGGCGAGCTCGCGGCCGGGGCTTTGATCGCGCACCACACTGCCGAAGGGCGCGCCATAGCGCGCGATCCCGGCATACCGCGTGGGAAAGACCGCCTTAAGCAATACCTCCTGATCCCGCAAATCGAGATCGTAGCCGATGCGCAGCACACCCTCGCCCGGCTCGAGCCGGTAGCGGACCGTGATCCGGCTGGCTGCGCCAAAGGCGCGGGTGAACGCGACTTCCGCGCGGTCGGGCGCATGCACCACGTCCGGCGCGGCGGCGGCCGGGGGCACAGGCGTCCCCAGTGCCAGCGCGTCGCGGTCAATGTCCCAGGCTTCGAAGGCGTGGGGATGGTCGGCGAAGACCCACAGTTCGCCGAGGGGGTCGGCTTGGGCGACGGGGCGGCCGTCAAACATCAAGGCGCGGATGCGGCCCGCGCTGTCGAATTCGGCGCGCACGCGGTCGTTTTCGAGCGTGGTGGGCGTGGCGGCGGGCGCCTGCCTGATCGGCCAGGCCGGCGCTTCCGCGACGGGACCGGCCACGAGCGCGGGCAGGCGTACGGTCTTGTTCGCGAGGGTCACCGGCCGTTCGTAGGGCAGAGGATTGAAGATGCTTTCGGCGCCGTCCGGCACTTGCAGGGCCTGCTGGGCGGCGGCGGCGCCCTGGCGGGCCAAAGCGGCCAACTCGGGCAGCGCTTCGGCGTACACTTCATGTATCGAGCTGCCCGGAATATAATCGTGAAACTGGGCAAAAACCAGCCGTTGCCAGGCGGCCGGCGCGATGGGGCCGGCGGCGGCGAGGCAATGGGCGGCTTCCCAGGCTTGCAGCGCGCGTTCGGCGCGGCGGAAGGCCAGTTTGAGATGCCCATGGGTCGTCTGGACCCCGCGATGATATTCGAGATACAGCTCGCCCTGGTAGGTCGGTAGGTCGCCGCGCCGCGCGTCCAGCCGGTCGAAGAAATCCTCGATGCGGTCCCAGCGGGTGCGCGGGGCGTTGGCCCAGTTGGCGAAGCGCAGGGCGCGTTCGCAATGCAACGGGGTGGGACCGCCCCCGCCGTCGCCATGGCCCGTGGGCATCAAGGCCTCGGGATGGACACCGGCCTGCCGGTGGGCGCCGGCGGCTTCGTGCAATTCCTTGAGCGTAACCTGGCCGTTGTAGCCGGTGCTCGCAAGATGGGCCAGCACCTCGCTGCCATCGTGGCCGCGCCAGACGAAGCTGGTGAGCGGGAAGCGGTTCAACTGGCTCCAGGTCAGCTTGCTCGTGAAGAAGAACTCGACCCCGCACTGGGTCATGATCTGGGGCAGGCAGGCGCTGTAGCCGAACACATCCGGCAGCCAGAGGCAGCGCGCGGGGGTGCCTCGCAATTCCTGGAAGTAGGCCTGACCCACGAGGAAAGCACGGGCCAGGGCTTCGCCGCAGGCGAGTTGCGTATCCATCTCGACTTCCGTTGCGCCCGTGGCCTCCCATTGGCCCGCCGCAATCCGTTGCCGGATTTCGGCGTGCAGCTCGGGCGCGCGGTTCGCGATCATCCGGTAGGCGGCCGACTGGCTGAATCCGAACCGAAATTCGGGATACTGCTCACCCAGGCGCAGGACGGAGGCGGCGGTGTGGACGGCCTTGAAGCGGGTGGCTTTCTCCGGCCAGAGCCAAACCAGATCGAGGTGCGCGTGGCCGGTCAGGCAGGCTTGCAGGGCGTAGGGCGGGGCCGGAAACGCCTCGAAGATGCGGGCCAGCGCGGCGCGCAGGGCTTCGAACCCCTCGCGGTCATGGGCATCACAGGCGCGGGCCAGGCGCTCGACCAACTGCCGGTAGAGGGGTGTCATGTTCCAGGGCGGCGGCAGCGGCGTCATGAGCTGGGCGAATGTTTCGGGGGGGAGGGTTCGGCTGTACTCGTGGCGGAGGATTTCCTCGAACACGAGCAGATCATGCCAGGTGTGCCAGGCGGTGTCGTTGCGCCGCCGCAGGCTGGGGGCGGTAAAGAGCTGGCCCTGGGGCGTCAGGCGGGGGGAGGCGGGAAAGAGACCGAACCCGGAACACATGCTTTCGAGGTATAGCGGCTCATCGCCGCCGGCCGGAAGCGCGCACCAGGGATGGAAGAGATCCAGGCCGATGTAGGGCACGCCCTGCCACCAGGCCGTCGTTTCGCCGTTATCTGGCCAATGCAGATACCAACCGGCCCGCTCCGCCACAGGCGGCAACTCGATCCGATACCAGCGTTGGTCGAACATCCGGCCCCAGGGCGCGTCCTGTTCGCTGACGGGCGCATAGGTCAGACAAGCCGCCTCCCGCGCAGTGCAGTGATTGGCCGCCGGCGGCGCGCCGGCCACGGCAACCGGTTGCGGCGGCCCCCAGACCTGGTCTTCGACACGCCGCCGCAGGGCAACCAGGCGGTGGGGAAGGGTCTGGGCAAAAGGCGATGGGGGATACATGGCGGGGCTCCTCAAGACCGGGACGCGACGGTGGTAGACCTCAGAACGGACAGGGTCCCCCACGCCTCTTCGATTGCCGGGAGAACGGCCCCTCCCATTGGAACGCGGATGTACACGGAACCACTCATCTTTCAGCCTCCGGAACAGATCATCTGTCGGGCCGCTAGCTTGGCGCTTGGACGGGGGGATGACAAGCAAAACTGTGCTTCCGTGAGAAGTTCATGAGATTCCCGACAAGGTGCGACAAAGATTGGCGGGACTATCAGAGTGGGGGGAGCTTCCAGCTCCCCCATCCAAGAGCGGGAGCAGGATGCTCCCGCCACCATAAGGGTTGGCCAGCGCGGCAAGCCGCCCCAGGGTGCGCAAAATATGCGTGCCATTGAATACAAGAGTAAGCGGTTAAGAGTAGACGGTTAAGACTATCCATTACCTTTGCGATCTCTGCGTTCTCTGCTGTTAATTCTTCCCCCCCTTTCCTCTCCGCGTCCTCTGTACCTCTGTGGTGCAACCTGATTTTCCGGCCCACCCGCACCCCTCTTGCACAGGAGCCGACCGACAAAGCTCAACACGACAAGGCTCGCGACAAAGATTGGGGGCGTCCACTTCTGGGTCCCCAATGCCCCGACTTCTCTCACCCCGCGAAAAATCAGATCGTGCGCCACTGATCACTGATCACTGGAAACGGATCACTCCTTCCCTGTGCCTCCGTTCTTCCCTGGGGCATGCTGATCTTCCGTCCCGGCCGCACCCTCGGTGAAGCGCCCGCGATTTTCGCTTGTCGCGCGGGGAGAGGAGCGCATATAAAGAGTGGACGGCGTACAGCGACAGCCGGCGAACGGGGACATGGTGAGCAGACAGTGAGCAAGCCCAGAGCAGTGATCGTGGATGACGAGCGCTTCAACCGCCTATTCATTGGTGGTTTGCTGGGGCAATTGGGTTTCGACGTGGTGGGCGAAGGCGCGCGGGGCGACGAGGCCGTCACCCTGTACCGGCAGCACCAGCCCGATCTCCTGCTGCTGGATATCAATATGCCGGGGGAGGACGGCTTCGAAGCACTGGGACGCCTCAAAGCGGCCTTTCCGGAGGCCCGGGTGGTTATGCTGACCAATGTCGCGGACCGCCAGGCCGTGCAGGAATGCGCGCGCCGGGGCGCCCTGGGTTATATCCTCAAGTCCAACCGCCCGGAGGATACCCGCGCCATGCTCAAGAAATACCTGCCGGATAACAAGGACCGGCCGACACCGTGAAAGAAAGGTACAATCTGCGGGTGCTGTTGAAGGAAATCGAGCGGGATACCAATTTATCCCCCGAGGATCCCGTCCTGCTCGACCAAGCGGAAATCGCCGACTTCTTCCCGCCGGAACCCGCCGCGCCACCGGTCCCGCCCACGCCCCCCACCCCGCCCCCTGCCGATCATGGATGAGACCCTTCAACCGCTGCTTGACGAATTGTGCGCCGCGGGCTTCTTGCCGGCCGAAACGGCAGCCACCCGCCTCCAGTCCGTCGGCAACGACCCCCTGCACCTGCTGCAGGAACTGGCCCGCGAACGCCCCCGCGACAAGAACCAACTGGGCAAATTGTGGGGCAACCGCCTGGGCGTGGCCTATGTAGATCTGGACACGGTCGCCGTTGATGAAGAGGCCGCCCAACGCATCAGCGCGGATTTCGCCCGCGAATTCCAGGTTCTGCCCCTGCGCCAACTGGGCGAAGTGCTGACGGTGGCCACCTGCCACCCCGACGACTTGCGCATCGAGAACGAGCTCGTCCAGCGGTTCAGTTGCTTTGCCCAGTTTGTATTCGCCTTCCCGGACGATCTGCTCGATGCCATTGATATTGCCTATCAGGGCGCCAACTCGATTGAGGCCATTGCCGGGGACATCCAGCGCCTGTGGGGCTCGGCCGGCGATCAGATCATGACCGTCGAACAACTCGATGCCCGGGACGGTGGACAGCGGATCACCAAGCTGGTGGATGGTCTGATCCTCTTGGCCCTGCATGAACGGGCCAGCGACATCCACATCGAACCCGATGAGGATTTTGTCCGGATCCGGTTCCGCATTGATGGCGCCCTGCAAACCCGGCTGACCCTGGATCGCGTGCTCCTCCCCCCCCTGGTCAGCCGCTTGAAAATCATGTTCGGCGGCGATATCGCCGAACGCCGCCTGCCCCAGGACGGCCGCCTGCGCTTCGCCCTGCGAGACCGGAAAATTGACGTGCGCTGCTCGTCCGTGCCGACGGTCCTCGGCGAGCGGATCGTGCTGCGCTTGCTGGGGCAATTGCGTGGCCGCGGCATTCCCCATCTTAGTGAATTGCACTTCTCCCAGACTATCCGCGCGGGAATTGACGAAATCAGCCGTGCGCCCAACGGGGTCTTTTTCGTGACCGGGCCCACGGGCTCCGGCAAGACCACCACGCTCTACGCGGTGCTCAAGAATCTCAATCGGCCCGACATCAATATCATGACCATTGAAGATCCGGTGGAATACCGCCTGCCCGGCGCCAATCAAATCCAGGTCCAACCGGATGTGGGCCTGAGTTTCGCCCGGGCCCTGCGCGCCTTTCTGCGCCAAGATCCCGACGTGATCCTGATCGGTGAAATCCGCGATGCGGAAACCGCGCGCATCGCCGCCCAGGCCGCGCTGACCGGCCACCTGGTCTTTGCCACGATGCACACCAACAACGCGCTCCAGGCGGTAACTCGCATGATCGAAATTGGCGTCGAGCCCTTCCTGGTCGCCCCGTCCATTATCGCCGTGATGGCCCAGCGCCTCGTGCGCCGGCTGTGTCCCCATTGCCGCGAGGCATATCCGGCGCCGCCGGAGCTGGCCGACGAATGGTTCGAGCGCGAACCGGACGAGCCCGTGACCCTGTACCGCAGTGCCGGCTGCCGCCGCTGCCGCAACCAGGGCTTCATCGGCCGCCTCGCCATTCACGAGCTGTTTGTCCTCAACCAGCAGATTCGCGCGGCGGTGGCCGCCAATGTCTCGGTCCTGGAGATCGAGCGCCAGGCGCGGGCGGCGGGCTACAAGAGCATGCGCTGGGATGGCGCCAAGAAAGCCCTGCGGGGCCTCACCACCCTGGCGGAAGTGGACCGCGTCTGCTACGCCGAACACGAACAGGAGCCCGCCCCATGAATCCGTTCGCCCCCCGTTTCCTGATCGTGGATGATCTCGAGGCCAACCGCTTGTACCTGACCCGCCTGATCCAGCATTTCTTCCCCCGCGCCAAGCTGCGGGAAGTGGACAGCGGCGAAGCCGCGCTGGCCGCCGTGGCCGAGGAAGCGCCGGATATCATCCTCCTGGACGTCATGATGCCAGGGCTGACCGGCTTCGAGGTCTGCCGCGCCATCAAGGAAAACCCGGCCACGCAAACCATCCTGGTGCTGATGATCTCCGGCCAGCGTACGGATACCCAGTCGCGCGTCTGCGGCCTCGAAGAAGGCGCCGACAGCTACCTCTGCAAACCCTTCGAACCCGCCGAGCTCGTGGCCCAGATGCGCGCCCTGTTGCGCATCCGGCAAATCGAACACCGCCTCGAAGAAAAACAGAAACTACTCGAAGTGGCACGGGACGAAGCCCAGGAAGCCGCCCACGCCAAAAGCGAATTCCTGGCCCATATGAGCCATGAAATCCGCACGCCGCTCAACGCGGTAATCGGGATGACCGAACTGTTGATGGAAACCACGCTGGACGACGAACAGCAGGAGTACGCCCAAACCGTTCATACCGCCAGCGAATCCCTGCTGCAAATCGTCAACGACGTGCTCGATTTCTCGAAAATCGAGTCCGGCCGCATGAGCCTCGAGCAACAACCGGTGCCCATCCCGGAGATGATCGCCGAAGTGGTCCGCCTGATGCAGGCCCAAGCCGATGCCAAAGGCCTGACCTTGGCCACCACCGTCGCGCCCGGCACCCCGGCCGTCTTGCTGGGCGACCCCCTGCGCTTGCGCCAGATCCTGATCAACCTGCTCAATAACGCGGTCAAATTCACGGAGCGGGGGAGCGTGCGGCTCGCCGTGCGCGGCAAACGGGTTGCCTCCGGGTGCCAGGTGGAATTCACGGTGCAGGACACGGGGATCGGGATTCCGCCCGAGAAGGTGGACCGGTTATTCCGACCGTTCAGCCAGGTGGATGCCTCAACCTCACGCCGCTTTGGCGGCACAGGGCTGGGCCTGGTGATCAGCCAGCGGCTGGCAACGCTCATGGACGGCCAGATCACCGTGGAGAGTCAGCCCGGCGCAGGGACCACCTTCCGCCTCGAGGTGCAGCTCGCCAATCCCGAGGCGATCGCCGCAGCCCCCGTGCCGTCGGCAGCCAAGCGTCAGGCCGCGCGGGATCTGCGCATTTTGGTGGCCGAGGATAACCCGGTCAATCGGCAGGTGGTCGGCTTGCTCCTCGAACGCCTCGGGCACGGCTGTTCCTTTGTCGAAAACGGCCAGCAGGCCGTTGAGGCGGTCCGTCAGACTCCCTATGATGTCGTCCTGATGGATCTGCAAATGCCCGTTATGGATGGCCTGACCGCCCTGCAGGTGATTCGCCGTGAAATGCCACCGGACCAACAACCCTGGATTATCGCCCTGACGGCCCATGCCATTCACGGCGCGCGGGAAGAGTACTTATCCGCCGGCATGAATGATTATTTAAGCAAACCCTTACGGCGCAGCGCCCTGGAAGAAGCCCTCGGGCGCGTGCCCCTCCAACCCGGATCTTCGAGCCTATCATGAAATACCGCGTACTGATCATTGACGACGAACCCGATTTGCGGCGCCTGCTGGCGCGGGCCGTGGCCAGTTTCGGCTATGACGTACAGTGCGCGGATGACGGCCGCGCCGGCGCGGCCATTTGCCAAACGTGGGCCCCCCACCTGGTGCTGACGGATATTTTCATGCCCGAACAGGACGGGCTCGAAACCATTCGCTGGCTCCGAAAAGCCGCGCCGGACATCAAGGTGGTGGTCATGTCCGGCGGGGGCGGCGTGGGCGACCTGAGTATGTTGCGCGCCGCGCGCGCGCTGGGCGCGTTGCAGGTCCTGGCCAAGCCCTTCGATCTGGCCGACTTGAAGACCACCCTGGCGGCGCATCTGCCGCCACCGGACGCCGCGGGCGCCTGAGTCCCCCCCAGGGAACCGCGGGTATGCGGCGGCAAGAATCCTGGGTGCAGCGCGTAGGGCTGGGGCTGGCTGTTGCCGCGCTGTTTTTCGCGGCGGCCGAGGGCCTGCTGCGCTTGAACGGATTCCGCTATGCGCCGCCGGTGAAGGTGCTCGAAGTGCCGACCGTCGCCGATTACATCGGCACCTATGAGCATTACTGGCCCACCCACCTGACGCCACCCGGCTATGTCTGGCGGACGGAACCCAATACGAAAATCACCGATGCCCATGGTTTCCGGCGGCCGGGGGTGGCCGACCGGAAGGATCCGGCCAAAATGCGGATTGCCTTTCTGGGCGGCTCGACCACCCAGGGCGGGTACCCCGCCTATCCCGAGCGCACGATCCGCCTGCTGAACGAGGCCGCCGGTCGCCAACGGTTCGAGCACTTGAACGCCGCCTGTTCCAGTTACTCGACCCACCAGAGCCTGCTCGCCCTGCAGCGCTGGGTGCTGCCGCTCAAACCGGATGTACTCCTGGTCTATCATGGCTGGAACGACGGCTATCTGCAAAGCGACGGCTACAGCGACCGCGAGAAAGATCCGCTGGCCGGGGATGCCGCCCTGGCCGCCTCCTCGGCCTTGACCTGGCTGCGGCAATGGCGCCTCACCCAGGCCCTGGGATGGCTCGTCCGCCGTCTGGATCGCACCTGGCCCCGCCCACGGGTCGGCGAACGCGCCTTCGCCGAAAACCTCCGCCACATCGCCGAAATCTGCCGCCGGGAAGGCGTTCCCCTCGTTCTACTGACCCGCCCGGCCACCCGCCTGCGCCCCCTGCCCGCCCTGGATGAAATGTCCCTCACGGCTTATGAACGCCTGCTGGGCACGCGTGATCGCGCTGCCATCTATACCCGCCTCCATGCCCGCCAGAATGCCGTCATCCGGCGGATCGCCGCGGCCTATGAACATGTTTCCCTCGCCGATGCCTCCGCCTTTCTGGACGACATTCAGGCCCGACAACGCAAGGGCGCATACGGCGACCACATCACCATCTTCCAGCGGGATGCCTGCCACCTGGGAGATTTTGCCAATCAACTGCTGGCTGAGTTTCTGGCCCGGGAACTGAGCGCGCGCTTCGCGCCCGAACTCGAAGCCGGGATTTCCGCCCGGATCAACAGTCCCACCTACGCGCTGGCGCTGGCCGCTGAGTTCAATGCCGCCCTGCGGCCCTGGGAAGCGCTGTACCAGGCCCGTAAGGCCCAAACACGCAGCACCGACCCGGAGATCCAGGCCCGCGGCGCCGCCCTGGCCGAAGAGGCGGCCGCCAATATGGAATTCGCCACGCTTTTCTATGAAGGCCGCTGGGGCGGCAGCGCCCCGGACTTCGAAAGCAAGATCGAGAAATTGCGCCGCTGCCAGCAGTTGCGGCCTACCGACCTGGGCGTCTGCCTGCAAATCTTCCGGGTGTGCCTCTACGTGGATCAACTGCCCGTCGCCGCCGCCGCCATGAATCTGTTTCAGCCCAATACGCTGGCGGCGCGCTACGAGTGGCTCGAGTTCGTCTTGCTCTCACACATGGCTGGCGAGCGCCACCAGGCCGCCGCCCGCGCCGCCGCCGAACTGCTGCGCCTGAACCCGGAGCATCAGGGCGCCCGGGACATCCTGGATCGCGTGCGCCCCTACTGATTCATGCGCATGGGCATCAGCACGTACAGAAACGGCACGTCGGCTTTCATCAGGCCGGGACTCAGATCGTCGGTCAACTCGAGATACACCTCATCGCCATGCAGGCGCCGCAGGGGATCCATCACGAATTCCGGATTGAAGGCCACCATCAAATCCTTGCCGCCGTACTTGATGGGCAGCACCTCGCGGGACTCGCCGACTTCCGGCACCTCCACAGACAACTCGACCTGGTTCTTGGTGAAGACCATGCGCAGGAGCCGGGTGTTATCCGCCCCGGCAATGATCGAAACCCGCTTGACGGCGTCCAGCAAAGCCTCCCGCTCGAAAGCCACCCGCTCTTCGCAATGGGTCGGAATTACCTGGCGGAAGTTCGGGTACTTTTCTTCGAGCAGCCGCGAGACCATGAACGTACTGCCATAATCAAAAGAAATCTGACTGCCCGCGGCTTGAATCCGCACGGGCGTCTCCGCGTCGTCCGAGAGCGTCCGCAGCAATTCGCCCACGGTCTTGAGCGGCAACAGATAATCCGCTTCCGCCTCGGCCGGAAACTCGACCTCCTGCTCGACCAACGCCAGACGCCGGCCGTCGGTGCCCACCGCCGCCGCTTGATCCCCCTTGAAACTCAACAGCACACCGTTCAAATTCCGCCGGCTGTCTTCGTTCGACGCCGCATAGTGGGTCTTCTCGAGCATGTCTCGCAGGACGCTTTGAGGCAATTGATAACTGAATCCGCCCTCGAAGCGGGGCAGCGGCGGAAAATCATCTTCCGAAATCCCATGCAGCTTGGAAAAGGCCGGCCGGGCGGTAATGCTGGCAATGTCGCTGGCATCCACCGCGAATTCAATCTCCCGCCCGGGCAACTCACGACAGATGTTCATCAGTTGCTTGGCGGGCAGGGTCGTCCCCCCGGATTTGCCCACCTCGGCAGTCACATGAATGCGCAAGCCCAATTCCAGGTCGGAAGCGGACAAGGTCAGATGTTCGCCCTCCGCCACCAGCAGGACATTGGCCAGCACGGGCAAAGTGGGCCGATTGTTGATGATCGCACAGACTTTCTGCAATCCTGCCACCAGCTCGTCTTTTTTGACTTTGAACTTCATGATCACTCCTTTTCCTCCCCGGCCAGGGTACGGAGAAGACTAAATATGTATTTACCCTATTCTTATTACTATACCCTGTGGATAAGCGCAATACCTTCCTGTCCGGCCTTTGGGCACATGGTTTTTTCCGGGGGCGCAGCCTGTGGACAAGCAGGTGGGCAACCGGCAATAACCTGGCGCGCTTGTGGACAGCTTGGCCAGCCTGTGCATAAAGCCGGGCTTGCCCACAGTCTGTCCAGTGGTTATCCCCGACTTATGCACAGACAATTGACAGGTGGGCGCGGCGTGCGTACAGCGTGCGGAACTCGCCCGGCGGGGGCTCACGGTCGGCCCTGCAGTTGGTAGGCCAACTGGTTGACCCGGCGCCGCATGGATTCATCCCGCCCGAGGGTCGCGGTGACCTGGCGGCAGGCGTGCAGGACCGTGGCATGATTGCGGCCGAAGGCCGCCCCGATGGCCGGGAATGACTCCTGGGTCAGCTCGCGGGACAAGTACATGGCCACCTGGCGCGGCCAGGCAATGTTCTTCGGGCGGCGGTTGCCGTTCAGATCCGCCAGCCGGATGTCAAAATGCTCCGCCACCGCCCGCTGGATGCACTCGATCCCTAAACGCGGCGTCTCTTCCTGGTCCATCATGTCGCGCAGTAAACGATCCAGCCGCTCGCGGGGCAGGTCGGCCTGGCCGTTCAAAGCCGCAAACGCCGCCACCCGCACCAGGGCGCCCTCGAGCCGCCGGATGTTCGCGCGAATGCGCTCGGCCAAATACGTCAACACCGCGTCCGGTACTTGCAGGCGCTGCTCCGTCCGCTTGGCCCGCAAAATCGCAATCCGCGTTTCCAGATCCGGCCGCTCAAGCTCCGAGGCCAGGCCCCAGTCAAAACGCGTCACCAAGCGATTCTCGAGCTTCGGAATCTCCCCGGCCGGCCGGTCCGAGGTGAGCACAATCTGTTTTTGATTCTCGAAAAGAGCATTGAATGTATGGAAAAATTCTTCCTGCATGCCGTTTTTATCAGCCAGAAAATGAACATCATCAATGAGCAGCAGGTCCACGCTCCGGTAGCGCTTGCGGAAGGCGATCAGCTCGCGGGTCTGAATGGCGTGGATATATTCGTTGGTAAAAGCCTCGCAGGTGCGGTAACAGATTTGCATGTGCGGATCGCGGGCCACGGAGGCGCCGATGGCATGCATCAAGTGGGTCTTGCCGAGCCCGGAACTCCCGTATATGAAGAGCGGGTTATAGGCGCGGGCCAACGCTTGGGTCACGGCCAGGGCGGCCGCATGCGCGAAGCTGTTCGAGGGGCCGACGATGAACTGGTCGAACGTGTAGCGCGGATTCAGTTGCGGGGGTTCCGCGAGGACCGGCGCGGTGCGGGCGCGCTTGCGGGGCGGCGGGGCCTTGCGGGTCAGCACCGGAGGAGGCGGCTGGTCGGAAACCGCGAACTGAATGCGCAGCGGCCGGCCCGTCGTCTTGGCGAGCGTTTCGTGAATGAGGGAGAGATAATGTTCTTCGAGCCAGGTTTGATAAAAGTCGTTGGCGACAATCAAGGTCAGCGTGTCGTCCGTGAGGGTTCCCGCTTGAATGTGGGCAATCCAACGCTCGTAGACGTCCGGCGACAGGAGCGCGGAGAGGTCACGACACACCGCCTCCCATGTCGCCCGCGCCTCCATACTCATGCCCGTCATCTCCCTAAAAAACTGAAAAAACCAACTTTATCCGGCACTTATCAACAAGTTATTCACAAGCCGTGCCAGGATGCCCTGACCTGTCACAGGCGACAGTATGCGGCCTGTCAACCCCCCTCAAGCGAAAAAAACGGGAAAGCGCTCAAAAAAAAGGATACCACAAGCAATGGTGGTGTGTCATCTTGACTAATACTAAATGCATAGGGCTGGCAACGGAAACTTTGGAACTCGTTTAGATGTCGTTAGTTATGTGTTTTGATTCAAGAAACCCAAGGAATCAATGGGTAGGAAGCTGAGGCGCGCGATGCAGTCGGAAAAGGCAAAGTCATCAACAGGCTGGATGTTGCGGGTGGCCCAGGACGCGCAACGCGCGGATATTCTGTATCTTACACGGTTTCAAGCCCCCGATCCGTTCCTGTTGCTGACGCATCCCCGGCAGGGGCGCATCCTGTTGGTGAGCGAGCTGGAATACGGGCGGGCACGCCGCTGCGCGCCGGTGACGGAAGTCTTGACGCCGCAGGATCTGGGCGCGGCCCGGCGCGCGCCGGGGCTGGCGGGCGAAGCCTGCGCCCTGCTGCGCGTGAAAGGCATTCGCCACGTGACGGTGCCGGACGATTCTCCTGTGGGCTTGGTCGAGACGCTGCGCCGGGCGCACATCCGCGTCGCTTTGGCCCCCGCGCCGACGCTCCCCGAGCGCGCCGTCAAGTCTGCGCAGGAAATGCGCTGGATGCGATTGGCCCAACGCGCGGCCGTGGCGGCCATGCGCGCGTCGTTCGATGTAATCCATGCGGCTTCCGTCACCCCCGATGGCCGCTTGCGCCACCGCCGCGAAATCCTGACCAGCGAAGGCGTGCAGCGCGTGATCGAAGATACGCTCCGGGCACACAATTGCTCGGCCGAAGAAACCATCGTGGCCTGCGGTCCCGCCGCCGCTGATCCCCATGAACGCGGCGCCGGACCCCTCCAGGCCCACCGGCCAATTGTAATTGACATCTTCCCCCGCCAACGCCGCCATGGCTACTGGGGAGATCTGACGCGTACCGTCGTCAAGGGCCAGCCCGCCGCGCGCGCAGCCGCAGCCTATGCCGCCGTCCGCGCCGCGCACCGCGCCGCCCTGGCCGCCCTGCGGCCCCGGCGCACCGGACGCGCCATTGATGCGCTGGCCCGCCGGGAAATCGCCGCCGCCGGTTTCGCCGTGCGCCGGGGCGACGGCCCCCCCCGCGGCTTCATCCATAGCCTCGGGCATGGCGTCGGCCTGGCCATTCATGAGGCCCCCCGGCTCAGCCCCCTGAGCCATGACCGCCTGCGCACCGGCCATGTGGTGACCGTCGAACCCGGCATCTACGAACCCGAATGGGGCGGCGTCCGCCTCGAAGATACCGTCGAAATCACCCCCACCGGCTACCGCCTCCTCTGCCCCTGCCCCGATCCATTCCTGCTCTGAACCCGGACGAAACCACGAACAACAGGATAGGGACGCGGAGAAAAAGTGGCCGGTAACGGAGGAGAACGTCGAACATCGGAACGCCTAACGTCGAATTCAGAATGAACTGATCACTGGCCACTCCGTCCCCCTGCTGAAACGGTGAGGGACACTTGAAGGGAAAGAAAACAACCGCCAAGAGCGAAAAAGATTTTTTCGATGCAATTCACGGAAACGCGTGATATGGTTAGCCTACATTTTTACGAGAGGTGAATATGGCGACAGCCGAACAACTTAAGTCCTTGATAAGAGCGCATTTCAGCGATGATGCGGAGCGCTTCTACTCCGTTTCGTTACAGGTGGCCGCAGGGGAGGCCCGGCAGGGACATGCCGGCTTGGCGCATGATCTACGCGAAATCATCGACACCGAACGCAAGAAGGACGGGCCGCGACTGCTCAGCTTTCCGAGGGATCTCAAAGGCCTGGTATTGACCGAGGAGCCTTCAACGCCGCTTTCTGCTATGGTCTTGCCGACAGCGATCAGAACTCGGCTTCATCGAATCGTACATGAATATCGGCAGCAGAATAAGCTGAAGCAATATGGCTTGGTTCATCGACGCAAGATTCTGCTCATCGGACCGCCCGGAACAGGCAAGACTATGACAGCAGAGGTTTTGGCCAAGGAATTGGACCTTACGCTGAACACCATACAGGTGGATCGACTCGTCACCAAATTTATGGGTGAGACGGGCGCCAAACTAAGGCAGATATTCGATCTAATGCAACAGGCTCATGGCGTCTATCTCTTTGATGAGTTCGATGCCATTGGCGGGGATCGATCACACGACAACGATGTCGGTGAGATTCGGAGGGTTCTCAATGCCTTTCTTCAATTTATTGAGCAGGATACATCGGACAGCCTGATCATCGCGGCCACAAATAATCCCGGCTTGCTCGACCATGCCCTGTTCCGTCGTTTTGACGATGTATTGCATTACGATAGGCCCTCGATTGATCAGGTGAAGTCATTGATTGAAAACGTGTTGAGTACATTCATTGCGCCCAGGTTTATTTGGAAACGTATTGTTCAAGCGTGTGACGGATTAAGTCATGCCGAGATTGACCATGCCTGCCGGGATGCGATTAAGACCGTGATTCTCAAGGATGCCAAACAGGTTCGGGCATCCGATCTTATGACGGCCATTATGGACCGCCAGAATGCACGCAGCGGGAGGAATGGGTAATTGCAATGGAAACACAACTACCCCACCTCATCATTAATAACTTTGACAGCACCAGGTTCACAACAGGCAAGAAAGGTGGTGATCCGCCACGGAGACCTCCGCGTGATCGAGTAGCGCATAGTGAAATACTGAAGCAGCAACTTGAGGCCATTAGCCGTGAATCCGATGATATTGCTGAGTATCGCCGCGCCAAGGAGACGGCGGCATTCTGGCTGGATCTTCCCAACAAGGAACAGGCCGAATGGGTTGCTTCTGTTCTCAACAGACTGAATATCGCCTCTAACCCCGGCACGGCGATTTGTATTCTGGATACCGGCGTTAACCGAGGACATCCGCTGCTTTCGCCCTTGCTGTCAGAGGCTGATTGCACGAGCTTTGATCCCCTTTGGGGGGCACACGACCATGACAAACATGGCACCTTAATGGCTGGTATTGGTGCGTACAACAATTTGCAGGAGTTGCTGGCGCACAATGACGATGTCGTCCTGCGACACTGCCTGGAATCAGTTAAAATCCTCCCGCCGCATGCGGCGAACGATCCCAACTTATGGGGACATATTACCGCACAATCGCTTTACAAAGCAGAGATACAGGCGCCGAATCGCAAGCGGATCGCTTGCATGGCGGTCACATCGGCTGACACCCGTGATCGAGGTCGGCCTTCATCTTGGTCCGGGGTTTTGGATCAATTGTGTTCAGGGGCCGATGATGACAATCGGCGGTTTTTCGTCGTGAGCGCCGGGAACTCGGCCGAAGATTCACGTGCGGTTTACCCCGAAGCACAGGAGACGGATTCCGTTCATGACCCGGCACAGTCTTGGAATGCGCTCACCATTGGTGCTTACACAAAGCTCAACGACATCCGCGATCCGACGATGTCCGGCTATGAGCCCGTTGCGCCGCGCAATGGACTCTCGCCATTCAGCACGACTTCCAATGAATGGGAAGACCGCTGGCCGATAAAGCCCGAACTGGTATTGGAAGGCGGAAATCTAGCGAAGGACGCAAACGGTTTTCAGACCGTTTCCGATGATTTGTCCCTGTTGTCAACCTATTACGATCCGCAGAGAGCGCACTTCTATCCGTTCTGCATGACAAGCGCCGCCACGGCACAGGCGGCCTGGATGGCGGCTCAGATTCATGTCCGGTATCCCGAGTTCTGGCCGGAGACCGTGCGCGGGTTGATGGTACACTCAGCCAATTGGACGGACACGCTCAAGGCACAGTTCTGCGATAGCGAGAACAAGGCGTCGTACAAGCATTTACTGCGGACATGTGGTTACGGAGTTCCAAGTCTGGAAAAGGCGCTCTTTTCGGCCAGCAACCGTCTGACCATGATATCCCAGGCTGAGATTCAGCCATTCGACAAAAAGGATGGTGGAGGATATCGAACTCTCGACATGCACCTCTATGAATTGCCCTGGCCGAAGGACGTTCTGCAGGCAATGCCCCCCCATGCTGATGTGAAAATAAGAGTCACGTTGTCTTACTTCATTGAACCAAGCCCAGGAGAGGTTGGTTGGAAGGACCGTTACCGGTACGCGTCCCACGGTTTACGGTTCGACTTGAATTCCCCCACGGAAACCAGAGACCAGTTCAAGCGCCGAATCAATCAGGCAGCCAGAGATGAGGAGAACGGGCATCCGGGTACAAACAGCCCATCAGGCCATTGGGTTTTGGGGCAGGCGCGTGACAAGGGGTCCATTCATTCGGATATCTGGAAGGGCTCAGCGGCGGAATTGGCGGAATCCAACCTGATTGCAATATCTCCTCTAGTTGGTTGGTGGCGGGAACGGCCGCACAAGGGAAAATGGAACCGGAAAACCCGGTATGCCTTGATTATCTCGATCGAGACGCCGGAAACGGAAGTGGACATCTACACGCCGGTCAGCGTCCAGCTTCAGGCGCCGGTGTCCATAGGCATTTCTATATAGGACTGAGTTCCGCGCCTCGGTGTGACAACGAAGGATTTGATATGGCAAAGAGCAACACCCGTCTGGAACTGACCTGGATCGGCAAGGAGAACCGGCCCAAGCTGGAGCCGCGTATCCTGATCGAAGACCCGGAGAAGTCCTATCACGCGACGTTTCGGCGGGGAAGAGAAGAAAATAGCTCACACGAAGGCACGAAGGAGGGCGAAAAGAGGCCGGTGCGGCGGTTTGGGAAGGCGAAGGACGAGGGGCCGACGCTGTTCGATTATGGGGGGCTGAAATGATGAAGAAGGGCATTGCCTCACACGAAGCCACGAAGGCACGACGACCGTGGGTGCCGGTTTACGGCATTACGCCGAAGGCTGCGAAGGATTTGATGCGGATCGAGGCCATCCGGACGGAGATTGCCCATATTCCCCTTCCGCCGCCCGTCGAAGCCGAGTTGCGCCGTCAGGCGCGGGTGCGTTCCACGCACTTTTCAACGCGGATCGAGGGGAACAGGCTGACCTTGGACGAGGCCGAACGGGTTATTCGTGATGACAGGGCGGTCTTTCAAGGGCGTGAACGCGATGTCTCGGAGGTGCGGAACTATTGGAATGCGCGTTTGCGTGTGGAGGAGTGGGCGGAAAAGGGCCGCCCGGTGACGGAAGACCTGATCAGGCGTTTGCACGCGCTGGTCGAGAAAGGGCCGCGCGCTCGTGCGACGCCTTATCGCGACGGGCAGAATGCCATTCGGGACGCGGCGAGCGGGGCGCTCGTTTATCTGCCCCCCGAAGCCAAGGATGTGCCTGAATTGATGTCGGGGCTGGCGGCTTGGATAGAATCGGCTCTGCGCCTGGATGTTCCCGCCCCCATGGTTGCCGGTCTTGCCCACTACCAGTTTGTCACGATTCATCCCTATTACGACGGCAACGGACGGACCGCGCGCCTGCTGGCAACATTTATCCTGCATCGGTCCGGATACGGGTTGAACGGGTTCCTTTCCGTCGAGGAGTTCCATGCGCGCGATTTGGCCGGATACTACGCGGCCCTCGCCGTACATCCACACCACAACTATTACATGGGACGAGCTGAAGCGGATTTGAGCGGCTGGACGGAGTACTTCACCGGAATCTTGACGCAGACCTATGAAGCGGTTGCGGTGGAAGCGCGTCGGCTTGTGGATGCCGGGATCCAGACGGAACCGGTCTTCCTGCGATCTCTCGACCGGCGGGCACGTACCGCGCTCGCCCTTTTCGCGAAGACGGAGCGGATCGGCGCACGTGACATTGCCGAGGCGCTGGCCCTCTCGGAGCGGATGGCCCGCGTGCTGCTGAAAGAGTGGGTTGAGACGGGCTGGATAGAAGTGGCGGACCCCTCGCGCAAGGCCCGCGCCTACATCTTATCGGCACAATATCGGCAATATATGGACGGTTTATCGGCAACGATTGGCGGTTAAGCGGCAAGTTCCCGTGCCAATCTCCTTCGTGCTGAATTGGTTCAAGCCCGCCAAGGGCGACTTGCAGATTCATTACCGCCACGATGAGTCCTACGAACCGGACTTCGTCGTTGAGGCGAAGACCGAAAAGTTCCTCTGCGAACCCAAGCGGGCCACGGAAATGACCGATGAAACCGTTCAAGCCAAAGCGGCCGCCGCGGTTGCCTGGTGCCAGCATGCCACGGCCCATGCCAACGAAAACGGCGGCAAACCTTGGCGTTACCTGCTGATTCCGCATGACCATATCCGGGACCAGATGACCCTTGACGGCCTCGCCGCCAGCCACGATCTGACCCTATCCGCCCCGTGAATCTTGGCCGACGGCGAAGCGCTCGAAAAAGCTAGTCGGCACAACTTCTGTGTCCCCGATGCAACCTTACAGAACGACGTCATCCCAGGACATGTGCTCCGCCACATAAGGCGGCAGGCATTGATCGAGTCGCATGCCAAACCACTTTTTCGAACTATCGAAGAGGGTGACTATGCCAATGATCTTCATGTCTTCCGTGATGAGCGGTCCCCCGGCCGCGCCGGGTTGCCAGGCGTCCGTTTTGAAACGAATGAACGGTTGGTCCTTCCAGACCTGGAATTCGACTGCGCGCACAGTCTTGCCATCGGGTTGAAAGTGGTACCCTTTGAGCACGGCCGATTTCGCGCCGGACTCGAACCGGATTCGGGCAGGTTTCAAGGGCTCATAGAGTTCCTCGTAGTAAGCGGCGAACGAAAAGCCACCGGTCACACCGGTGTCATCCGTATCTGAGTACAAGGTTTGCCCGCTCAAAACCATCACGTCCATGGAGGTGGACACAAGGCAAGTGACGTCGGTCTCGCGGGTGGGTTCAGCCGCGTATCGGACTGAGTAGAGGTGCAGATCGGGGGGGTAAATCGGAAAGGTCGGGCATAAATGGGCACAGGTGAAGATATGCTGTTGGCAGAGAATGCCGAGATTGAGGAATTGTTCTTCCTCGCCCTCATCCGGGACGGGGACCCGCCCGACGCACCCGAATCTCTCCGGAATCCGGGGCGCGGCAATTTGTACGATGGCATCGAGTATCTGCTGAGTCATCATGCGTTTTCTCCTGTTTTGGGGCTGCACTGCGGTTTCAACTCCAATCATACGCGCCCCAACGACAAAGGGTGTCGTGGGGTGGAAACGTTTAGCGGGGCGTCTCATACGAACCGAGTCCCAGTTCGGTGGCAAAGGCGGTCTGGATGTCGCAATAAGGGCGTGTGGCGGGCAGGAAGTCGGCCATTTCGAAGAAGAACGGCGGCTCGCCGGGTTCCGCGGCCCGGCCGACCCGCAGCCGGTAAAGCGTGAACGCCACCGGCGCGCTGTCCCCATACGATGCGCCGGTTTTCCGCTGCCCGACCACAACCAGGGCCGCCGAATCCGGCACGGATTCGGGCGGCCGCAAAACCCGGATGTCGCGCAAATCGCAGTCCGCCCCCGAGACCGTGCCCAGCGCATACTTTTCGGGATGGCCATCCAAACCGGGAAACGGCACCGCGTGCCAGGTGCCCCCGGCAAAGACAAAGAACAGGAAGATGTTGTGGCTATGGGCATTATAATTTTCCCGGCGGGCCATGAAGACCAGATCGGCCGCGCCATCCCCGTCCAGATCCACTTCGTTGGGGCCATTTCCCAGCGGAACAACCCGCCACGCTGCCAGCAGCGCCCGCCCCCGCTGCGCCACCGCCGGCGGCCCACTGCCCGCCCAACCCAGCCAAAGCCCCCCGACCAGCAACCCGCCCGTCAAAAGTAACATATTTACGGATTTCACGAGCCCTCTATTCCTTGGATGAATTCAATGCTGGTCGGATCAAGCAATTTGTCGGTACTCTAAATCCACCTCAGCCGACCGTAATTCCGACAGCAGTTCCCGACGTTCCGTCGGGGTCAAGCGTTGAATCACCCGAATGATCTGATCCAAACGAATTGCGCGACCCAACGACAACTCCGCGACCGCAGGCGGATTCCAGTGTTCACTGTAGTAATAGCCACGCCGTTCCGGATGAAACACCAACGGCGCACCCAGCATATCTCTCATATATTCCACATCCCGGGCAACAGTCCGGGGAGAAACCTCATACAAACGGGCGAAACTGTTGCAATTGGGAAATGCCCGCTCCCGAATCCGCTCATCAAATGCCGCCAACCGCGCCAACTGGCTCTTCTTCATCCCTGACTCCTTTTGATTGGTTGAATCACGAACAAAAACAGCTTGAAAAGAAAATATTGCGACTGAAAAATTCTACAGATGAGAAAACCTGAATTTCTCCTTTATTTCGGCGCTATCTTATCAGGCTGACCGAAAAAATCAAGCAAATTCTGCGGCGGGGGGGCGGAAAGCGCCTCGCATTATTGATAATTGCAGGTCAGCAGGACGGAGTGGCTCACGGGCGCCGCCCATAGTTATAAAAATTGCCAAGTTAACAAACTGAGGTGGTAAATTGTTAACTTGTCGAATTTGTTAAGAACGCGGTAGTCCTGTGCGGGGAGGTTGGTAATGCGTCGTTTCGCGGGTGTCTGCCAGGGCGGGCGGGGCAGAATGCCTTTGCGAGCAGTGGCGCAGCGACCTGTTGGACACGTAGTCCCGCCCTCAGTACTGCATCTCGCGGGCGCGTTCGGGCTCTGGGAGTGGCGGGGGAAGCTGGATATCGAGGTCCCATTGGATGCCCTGGTTGTCGGTGTACAGGCGGATGGATTTGACCTTGCGGGGGGCTGAGTAAGCGGCGAAGCAGGCGGCATTGATGTGTTCCGCGAGGTGGGCGGTGAGTCCGCGGGCGCCGGTCTTGCGGGCCATGGCCTGCTCGATCATGAGGCGCTTGACGGGGGGTGCGATATCGAGGGTCATGCCACTCAGGCGCAATTCGTGTTCGAAACGGCGGATGACATTACGTTCCAGGATTTGCGTCATTTCCTCGAAGGAAAGCGGGTTGAAGCGGGCGATGAGGGCGATGCGGCCGAGAATCTCGCTCATCAGGCCGTATTTGCGGAGCGCCTCGAGGTCGTCGTCGGCCGTGGCAGGCCGGGGCGCGCTGTTGAAGCCGATGGCTGCCGCCGAGGTTTGCCGGGTGGCTTCCCAGCCGCTGAAGGTTCCGCAGCAGAGGAACAAGACATTGGCGGTGCGCAGGTGTTTGCGGGTTCCCCGGCGCGAGCCTTCATGGGGCCCATGGAAGAAGTCCAGCACGGCGTCCTCTTCCATGACCTTGAGCAGGCTCCGCTGGGCCCCGAAGCGCGCGGCCTCATGGCGGGGTGATAGGCTGTTCCGGGTCTCGGTCGAGGCGGCCAGTTTATCGAACTCGTCAATGATACAGACGCCGCACTCGGCCCAGGGCAGGTTGCCCCTGGTGGCCGCAAACAACTGGGTACCAATCAGGGCGGAGTCTTCCCCCACGTAGCCGGTTTCCGTGAGGGTGGTGGCGTCTATCAGGGCCAGGGGCAGCCCGAGGATTTCTCGGAACAGGGTCTGGGCCAGGCACGTCTTGCCGGTACCGGTGGGGCCAATGAACAGGCAGTTGTCACGCGGCGGAATGTCGCGCGGATTGACGTCCTCCAAAAAAATGCGCTTGAGACGCTGAATATGCCGGAAGGCAGCCAGACAAATCATCTGGCGGGCCGAATCCTGACCGACATACCCCCGGCGGGCGACTTCATCATACAGCTCCCGCGGAGTGGTTTGCGGCAGCGCGGCCAGAAACTCCCGGACCGGCGGATGTTCACATTTTTCCTTGCGCGCAGGGGGGGGGGCTTCCTCGTGGACGTCGTCGTCGGAGTCTTCAGAGGGCGAGTCGTCGTGAATCGCAGGCAGCGCGGGACGCGACCAGCGCTGAAGCGATTGGCCCAGGACCAGGTTGTCTGGCGTCAGTTCCAGCGCCCCGATTCTGAGCAGTTGGGCGATGATCCGGCGGGCCATGAGTACACCCTCGAGCGCCCGCTCGGAGAAATGGCAACTGGCCATGCGCGCGATATGGTCGGGCGACGTGCCGCTGTGCTTCAGCAAGCCGTCGCAGAAACCCACGAGCGCCAGCACCGCCAGATGCCCCGGAAGCGGACGACGCCCCCCCGCGCGCTTGATTACGCGGCGCAACGGACCGCAGTGGGCGTCGGATGGCACCATCTGCAGCACCCGTTTCATCTGCCGGTCCACCTCTTCAATCGGGTCGCCCGGCAGATCCTGCCAAGCCTCAACATAGTGTGAATCCTTGCACCGCACGCGGTACAACCGGAACATCGCTTCCCCCAGCGCCAGAAACTGCATCACGCACGCATCCTGGGCCGTCATGACACCCGCGCCCGCCCCCACATCCCGCGCCCCCCCGCGCCGCACCGTCACGCCACGCCCCACCACCGCCCCCATTTCATCCTGCGCCTCTGTATCCATAACGACTCCACTCCTTTTCCCGCACAGTCTACTACACCACCCTGTCACCTGATGTCCTACGGCAAATCTCCCAGCCACCCGCGCCAAAGCCTGCAACCGGACGGTTCGTCGCCAGATCACACTACATCTTGGCGCGAGCCCTATTCGTCTTTGTCATCCCACCAATCAGCTTCCCAAAGAGTGGCCGTCCGATAGCCCTCAGCCCGCGCGCGCGCCTCGATTCTTCCGAGAATTTCCTGCATCTGATCCCGGGTTTCGATCTGCTTGAACCCAACCGGCGCATCAACGCCAACCGCTCTCATCACTTTCCCGTCTATCGGAGGAAACAACGGCATCTTCCCGGGCTGTCCCATCAGCCACAGGTACTTGAGGTAGAGACTGACGCATTTCTGGGCCACCCCCAGCGTGATCATCCCCGGGTTGAGAATCTGGGAGTGGGTTTTGTTGATGGCGTCACGCAGACGCTCAATCTCGCCGTAGTAGCTGTCTGCATCGTATACCCAATGAATATAGCGACGCCCCAGGGCGGAAAGCCAAACCTTCAGGTCGCTTTTCAGCTCATTCCGCAGCGCAATATCCACGTCGCGACGATATACCGGCGTTCCCCGCTGCAACGCTGCATTCACGGAGTTTCTTAACGCCATGTTTTCAATAAACGGGTGCAACATAAGCTCATGCTCCTTTCCCTTTTCTTACAGCATGAACCTTCGCTATGACAGGCGGTGTCCTGGCGGCTTTCTTAAACTATAAGCCTCCGGCGCCCAAAGACTTTTTCTTCCCCCGCTGACACGCCTTGTCAGGGTGGTGGATTAGGCTGGTTTCGGATTGCGCGGGTCGGCGTCCGCGGGTAACGTGGCGGTATTGAAGATCAGGAGTGTAAGATGCCCTATAGATGGCCCCAGAAGGTGGAACGGTATCGCATCGTTTGTCCTTTTCAGCGGTTCCTGGTGGCGAAATACGAAGCGGTGATTCAGTGGCATGAGGGGCAGATCGAGTCGCCCGAGGCGCTGGATGCGCACATTCGCGAGGTCATGCTGCCGAAACTCCAGCGCTGTATCACGCCGGGGGATAATAAGAGCCATTATTGCCGGTCCATCAATCTCGAGCACATGCTGGCGAATCCCGCGCCACACATCGAGGAGGCTCGGCAGCTCAAGGCCCGGCAGGGGGAGGATGCCGCCCGGCAGTTCCTGATCCGGCATATCAACGGGCAGAAGCGGGAGATATTCGATGGATGGTGGCGGTATGTGACGGAGGGGAACCCAGTCTATGCCGAGGCGCCCGCGTTTCAATATCTGGTCCTGCGGCCCGTGCTTGAGACCTCCAACGCAAAGTGCACGCGTTCGCCGGTGCCGGTGGACGCCGAAGCGCTGGCGGCGCTGTATGACGGCATCCGGGACGAAGAAATCACGCCGAACGACAGCCTTGTGCGCAAGTTGTGCGAGTTTATGGCTTTCGAGCGCCAGGCGGCGGGCTCCGCACCTGCTTTCGGCACCGCCTGCGGGTGGGTCACCATCACCCGAGACCAAGCGAAAGCGGCCGAACGTGTCGCGGCCCTCTCCCAGGGTAGCGGCTGGTGCGTGGCTTCAAGCAACATGGCCGCGTCCTACTTGCGTTCATCCGACTTCCACCTGCTGGTGGAAGGCGGGCGGGCCAAGGCCGCTATCCGGATATCGGGGAATAGCGCCGTGGAAATCCAAGGCCCCGGCAACCGCGATCCGGGACTCTGGTGGCCGCGCATCCAGCTCTATCTCAATGCCCGGGCCGTGAAGATGATTAGCCATCGATGCCGCGAAGCCCTCGCGGGAGGCAACAGGTACCGAAATCAACTGGCCGCCATCCAGACGCTCAGGGCGCTTGCCGACCACCTGAAGATGCATCCCGCCCAGGTGCAGTTCCTGCCCGAGGACGTCAACCACGATGAAGCCTACCGCCCCATCATCGAAACCGCCTGGCGCGCCTGCATCTTGGCCGACCCCGTCTGTCTCGCCCTGGCGCCTGCCTGGATGCCGCGCGATGAACAACTTATGGCCCAGGTGCTGGCCGGCTGGCGCAATCTGCTTAACCTCGACCCGCCGGCTATCCTGCGCATGCCGGCCGACCTGCAGCAGCGCCCTGACTTTCAGGCCGCCCGCCTGCAGGGGTGGATGGAGCTGATCGGGCGGGATCCCGAGCATTTCCGCCAATGCCCGGCGGAACTGAGAAACGATCCCGAAATCCTCGCCGCCCACAAGCAGGGGTTGATGGTTCTAATCAAGCGTAATCCTGAGAAGTTCGATCAGTGTCCGGCGGAACTGAGAAACGATCCCGAAATCATCGTCGCCCGCAAGCAGGGGTGGATGGATCTGCTCATACGTGAGCCGGCAATGTATGCTAAATGCCCGGATGATGTAAGGCTGGATTCGGATGTGGAGAGGGCGCTCAAGACACACTGGACAAAACAGCTCAAGGCGGATGCTTCCCGCGTTTTGTTCACAGGCTATCCCGAAAGAATAACTCGCCATGTGCTAGAGGAACTTTATCCAGCGGCCTCGTACCGTGACTGCTGCGCCAGAAGAATCAAAGAGAACCCGAAAATCATCTATCGTATTCCCAAATGGGTTAAATCCCTGCCGGGTATTTTAGAGCTGATTGAACAGGGCCGGCAGTTATGGCCTGCTGCCTGGGCCAAGCAGAAAAAGGGGATCGGCTCTGATAAGACCATTCGCTTCTATAACAGGCTTCCCGCCGGCGTCAGGAACACCCCGGAAATCCAACGCCAATACCGAGAAAACTGGCTGGCTCGTCTGCGCCGCTTTCCCGGCTCGATACCCGCCAGATGCCCGCCAGAGTTTCTGCAGGATCCGGATTTCATAAAACAACTGCAGGATTGTATCACCGAGTATCTTCGTTCTCCGCAAGGGAGAAGAGTTCGCCTTCCGCGCTTACGTAAAGAGTGGCAAGCCAGTGAGGGGGATGTCCGGATTCCGCTGCTAATGCAGTTGCTTGATGATATTGAGGCAGGCCGCATGCCGTGTACAGGGGCGGTAGATCTTGCTTCCATAGACTGGAATGCGGCCTCGGCGGAAGAGAAGGCCGCAGTGCGCGAGGTACTGAACAGGGATCCGGCGCGCATGGAAGGAGCATCGGCATCAGTGCAGGGCGACCCAGAAATGCGTGCCGTGGTTTTCAAGGCTTGGCTGGCCAAGGCCAAGCTTATGGCAGACGCGGATGGAATTCCCAGCAAGATCTTGCGTGAGCCCGCATTTCGGGACAAGCTCGTAAAGCATTGGAAGACATCCAGGGATTTGTCCTGGGAAGACTGGATGAAGTGCCCGGACTTTGTGAGGGCCGATTCCGAGGTGGCGTGGCGCGCGGTGGTACCGCTGACCAAGGCGTTGCGGACGAATCCTCGGGTCTGGGGACAGGTCCAATCGCCCTGGCGCGAGATGGAGACGCTGCGGCGCGAGGCCGCGGAGAACTGGGTTGCCACGCCGTCCTGCGACGGGCAGCCGCCGCCGGAGGACATTGCGGGGCTGGTTGCCGAGCTGCTGGCGGAGTGAGCGGGTGCGGCATGGTCCTTTTCCCGCTGTCGGACGACACGGAGGCCGTCCCTCCAAATAGCCAGACACCATGACATCCATTGGCAGCGCCCCGCAGTAAACTTCAGAAAAATACTGACCGACCCCCTCGCGACGGGTTATCGTTGAGCCGAAGATAGGTCCACAATTGGAGGATGAAGCATGTGCATGCCCGACATACTGCAAGAGGAAGCAACGCGCATCAGGGGACTCGACGTTGACCACCAAGAAATACTGTTTGATCGCAATAGCTGGAGAAAACATATCCCCGATCTTGACGACCTGCTTGCCGGAATCCCCGGTGATCTCATTTCCCGTCACACAATGTACGGCATTGCCCCAAACGACCCGCCGCTGCCGGCACCTTGTACGCCAGCCCGGCAGGCGGATCTCCGCCGGTTCTTCATCCTGGTCATGATCTGGGGTTACGGGAATGTGGGCACAGGCCCTTGGAGAGTGAGCCAGATGATCGCCTCTCCCCGTTTCCCAGAAATCCTCTGCCGTGTAAGTGAAGAATGCTTTTGCGGCTTCTTCCTGAAGGCGTACGACACGTTGATCTCCAACATCAAATGGCTCGGCCCAGC
The DNA here is from genome assembly GCA_021734645.1 of Fidelibacterota bacterium. Lineage (GTDB taxonomy): Bacteria > Verrucomicrobiota > Kiritimatiellia > JAIPIQ01 > JAIPIQ01 > JAIPIQ01. Next base: position 41,202 of record JAIPIQ010000002.1, read on the forward strand.
TTTCGCATCCAAGTACCTGTACTATTTCTGCCGGAAAGTTCCAGCCCATGTCAAGCCCCTGATCTGTGACCGCGTCGTTCTTCGCGCCATGCGCACCTTCGACTGGCCAGCGTGGTGTGTGAACTACATTGCTGATGGGAACACACCGCGCCGTCAAGCTCACGCATATGGCCAGTACCTCATCCTCATGCATAACTGGGCGCATGCACTGGGTTGCCGTCCAGACCAGCTCGAGTACTTCCTTTGGAGAAGAGGAACAGAAGCAATCTGAGCCGAAAAGAGGTCCACAATGACAATTGAACAACTGCTGGCGCTGTTTCCCGATTTGCGCGAATATCTCTTGATAGACGGAAGTCCTGTTGCACTGCCGCATGATCATGACAGGCCGAATCCAAAGTATTCCGCGGAGATGTTTCGTTTGCAATCACCGCTTAGAACCTGCTGGTACGGCTCCGCTGGGATGGACATAGCGCCCTGCGCGTTCTTCGGCAGCTATCTTATGGAATGCATCCTCCCACAAGAAGGGGACAACCGCGTGTTTCGTATTGCTCAACCATTCGATAGAAGGAAGATCGAGGGGCTGGTGGGTGGCGAAGTGAACGTCTTCTTCTACACGGATGCCCAGTATGTTATTGGGAGAAGAAGCTGTAAATGGTGCGGCCATAATTTCACAGCAGATGACGATTGGCCGGTTCTCCAAGTTGACTTTCAGTGCCTTAAATTCAAACCACATCGTGATTGGCCGTGTGCCCAAATAGACATTCAGGGAAAATGCGAAGCCCTCATTTATGGCCTTTGCGCACCCGAGGCGATCATAGTCTTCATCAAAACCACAGATGAGGACTTTGAACAGACACTCGTCGAAAAAGGCATGACCATTGATATAGCCTGCCATGCCGGCGGTATGGCCGGTCCTGGCCCTCGAAGACTCCAGAATCTTGGCTGTCGGTTCGCCTTGGGTCAGACGCCTTTGGCTTTTGTGCATGGGCGTGGCTATCTTTCCCCCGCCGGGCATTACGATAACCACGAAGATGCATCCATCATCCCGTTTACCACGGAGCCAATTCATCGTCTAAATTGGGGATTCTGCGGATATGGCGGATGTGATTTGCAACGCGTGAACAACGCAGCAGCATATTCACCGTCGAAACTGAGGAAATTGTTGGAGTCCTTGAAAGACGGTGCGATCCGACGATGAGAAGACCCTCATGCCAAGACCATAGATTGAAGCACTTCCTTTTCCGGATAGCACGCTATATCCTAAACTTATCTAATTCCCATTCAGCAAGTGCTTTCCTGTCGTCCCCCTTAGCTCTGATCAGGTGAGCAATCTTTTCGCGATGGTCAGCGAGCGAGTTGACGTAACCCCACTTGGTGTCTGGATAGCGCTTGCCGGCGGCCTTAAGAATTCTACTATCTACTGGACATTGAGGTGGAGTTGCCACGTCGTTCATGCACCAAAGGTGCTTGAGGAAGACCGAAATGCTCTTCTGCGCATGCGAAATGCGAAATCCTGGGTCAGTATGGTATCTCTCGTGCGGCTGTGAATAGAAAGCATCTGAAAACTCGCGATTCATGTTATCTCGGAGCGTTTGGATGTCGTTTTCATAAGTATCGACAGCCTGGGGAATTCTGTAACGCTTCGCTATCTCCACAAGGCATTCTTTCCATGCCGCTATTACATCAGCCTTGCGCGCCGTGGAAAGTCCCCGCCTATAAAGCGAGTTGTGCTGCACTGCCGCCATAATCGCACTCGATAGGGCTTTGTCGCGGGTCCTCATGGGGTTGTATTTGTTGAGAAATTCAATCATTGTTCCCTCTCTGTGCGAAATAGCTAGTGCTTTATTGGATTGTTTTATCATTAAGGAAGAATCTAGGACAACTCGGAGAAAATGTCAAGAATATTAGCAACTACCCAGGTGCCCGCCCGCTGCGGGCGGGCACCTGAGTAGTTACACGCCATCAAAAAGACCAGAAGCCCCTGAGGAAAAATGGCCCGAAATAGCCCGCCAGATTTTTGATCGCATGCACCAGATGCACGACCTAATCTCGCCTATTTTCATCTGATTCAGGCGCCGCCGGTCGGCGGTCCATGTTCGTCTGCTCCTGCAAGAGCTGAACAAGGGCATGATAGTTCCTGCTCTCAGCAAGGTCCAACGCGGTCAGTCCGTCATTATTGTGCGCGCTCAGATTTGCGCCACATTCGATCAAATACTTTACGCCACCTTCATAATTATGAACGACCGCCTCCATAAGAGCAGTGATCTCGTCTTTGCTAGGTTTGTCCACCTACGCGCCCGCCTGGATCAAGGCGCGCATGATCGGGATGGGCCTGCAAGCGGCACAAACTCCCATCAGGACGGTTCGGCCTTTGCCATCAGCCGCATTCACATCAGCGCCCGCCGCGATCAGAGCGTTGATGACGTCAAGATTGTTTTCCTCGCACGCAAACATCAGCGCAGTCACCCCTGATACATCGGTCGCATTCACCTGGGCGCCTGCTGCAATCAATGTGTCAATGATTTGTGAGTTAGGGTTGCGGGTGGCCGCGCTCATCAGCGGCGTGAATCCACAAATGCTGTGTTCGTTGGGATCAAAGCCGGACTCGACAAGCCTTTGGATACATTCGGGGTCACTCACTCTCGGCAGGTAGTCTTGCAGGAGCTCGTCCAAGTCAAGGCGGGTTTCCGCCTCGTCTCCGGCCGAAGCATTGGCGTCCCAAAAGACTTCATCGTCAGTCAGGCGCACATCGCTTCTGCCCGGGGTGAGGGAGCCATCCGTTGAGACGCGTGTCCAGGGGAGCTCAATGTCGCCGTCGAACGGCGATCCGAGAAAGGGTAATCCATAGAGCAGGCTGGTATCTTCGATGACCATATCGCCATGAAAGTCAGTCCAGGCCTCAGCGGACTCGAATGCCGAAATGCATTTCTCGAGACCCTCTGACAGCATGGCGCTGTCCTTCTCGCGGGGCAGCGCCCAAAAGGCGTAAAGGTCAATTTCGAGGAATCGGGCGCCGCAATTCTCGACCGCCTTTAGGAACAGGTCCACATACGGCCACAATTGCGGATGAACGTGCGGCCGGATGACGGGGAGGCGCTGCTGGAAGTATTGGCGGGCCGCTTCCAGGGGCGTGTGCATCGCGGGGATCGGGACCTTGGGGGTGTCCTCCTCCCAGCTGTCGGAGGGGACAAGCACTTCCTTGATGTGTTCCTTGCCAAAAAGTGCCATCCAAAGGATGGGAATTGGGTCGGAATCCACCTCAAATCCCATTCCAAGTTGATAGGGCGCCTCCGCCAGCCAGCCGATTGGCTGCGGCTCGTTGTGCGCTTTCAAGAAACTCCGGTCACCCATGATGCGTTCCCTTTAATCCAGCTACACCTGCAACGGCTATTTTGTCTCCCCACGGGCAGGGCCGCACAAGGGGTTTTGCAAGCGCCTCATACGTTGAGCGGAACATCTGGATCGTGAAGTTGAAGTTTATTGGCGATAGTATGCCATACTCCATCATTCAAGACGCCTCTCCTCCTCCACAGCTTCAGGTCAGTCAGGCCATCATACGATGAAAGTAGGGCGATCTGAAGAACTATGAATGCGGTGCTTTCAGGATCAATGCCCTCAAATATCTGTTGTCGGATTTCTTCCGGTAGTCGCCGGGCGTTTCCTCCAATGGCGTCATGCAGTCTTTTCTCATTAGCTCTCGCGTCGTCCTTGCTTTCGCAAGGTATGATGTAGCGTTCAAACGTGTGATTTCCGAAGAGATGAAAGGCGCGAACAAGGAGCGCTTTTACGTGACAGGTCGTTCTCTGGCCTGCGTCATCGAAAATGACTTTGGCTCGGTTGGCCTTTCCGTGACCAACAACAATAGCCTCATCATCGCAGGCAAGGATGTAGACCATGTATCCATCATGGGGAATATCGTTGACCTGCGCGGGAACAGAAAATCGCCCTTGATACAATCTTTCTAGAGTTTCTCGTGTCATCGTCACCCTTTCATTATTTTACACGCCAGTTTAGCCTGCGGCGTTGACATTCGATGTCATAGTTGCGCTTGTATTTACACCTTTAGTTTAAAAACTTTAAGCTAAAGAGCCCCAGCATTCAAGATTATTTTCGCCCACGCTCGCGATGACAGCGCTTGTCAGGTTCAGGGTTATGCTGGGGGTACGCACGAGGCAATGCATTTCGGGAAGGCCAGCGGGGCGGGCTGGCGTTGGGTGGTGGTATCAGGCGGGGGGTGTCGGGCGGTGCGGCGTTTGGCGGCTTGGTCGGCGGGGCGCGGTTGGTGTACGGCGTGGCGGGAAAAGGCGAAGTATTATCTAAAGCAGGCGGATTTCCATTTGCTGGTGGCGGGAGGGCAGGCGCGGGTGGCGCTCCGGGTGGCGGGGAAGCTGATTCTGGAGGTTGAGGGTTGCGCCAACCGGGACCCGGGAGCGTGGTGGCCGCGGATTCTGCTCTATGCGAATGCCCGCGCGCTCACGATCATTCACCGGGAGGCGGCTTGCCGCCAGGCCATGGGTATGATGGGTCGGCAACTGGCGGGTCATACGTCGCCCCAGGGATGTAACCGTTCACACTCAGGAAGGGGCGGGGTCGCCGCCCCCGCCTACAGTCCGGAAAACGTCGGTATTCTGTAGCCGGGGGCGGCGACCCCGCCCCTCATGACGTTGGCCTGCGCCTACGAGCACTGGATCTCAATGACGCTGCCCCCCAAAAAACGCACCCCGTGAACGGCTACGATCTGGGAAGGCGATCCGTTCCTCGATATTGACCTCCATACGGCCCTCAGATAGCTTACCCACCATGACATGCAATGTCCTCCCCATCTGGTAGGTTGCGTGGATAAACCAAAGGAGCAAGCGTGAGCATTCGCATCTACGGGAAGATTCGCAAGACTATCAAGGGGAATAAGCCCAATCCGTTCTATTGCGATTGGCGACCGGACGAGAGGTGGCGGATGGTGAACATCACAACCGCCAGTCCGGAATGGGGGCGGGCGCTGTCGCCGATGTTCGTGGGGCCGGTGGAGATTCCGGGTGTGGATCCTGCGGCGACGGCGGTCAACATCGAGAGCGCATGGCAATATTCGAAGGCCTATGGGTGGGTGCAGAACCAGCAGGGGCAATGGGAGCGGCACGTGGGCGCGGATTTGAACCCCACGCCCGAATGGTGGGCGTTTGCCCGGGCGGGATGGGCGCAGACTCGGTTCGACGTGAACCATCCGGACTTCAAGGCGTGGAAAGGCGTGTTGCGTCGGCCCGTGGTGAGGTTGCCGAAGGCCAAGGAAAAGCCGCAGCCGACCTTTGCGTGGTGGAACGGACGGCGGATCACCTATATCGAGGGCCGCCAGGCGGTCTATGGCCAGCTCTATTGCGACTTGATCGTCAAAACGGAGGCTTTTGGTCGCCTGAAGGCGATGCACGACCGGGGCGACGACATCGCGCTGTTCGACTTCGACGGCACCGACCATATCGGCCTGGGCCGGAGTTACGAGGATCTGCTGAACGATCCCGGCCGGCCGTTTGGACACGGGTTGCTGCTTTCCATGCTGCTGGAGGAGGTGAAACTCGCCGACCTTAAGATCCGGGAGGAGCACACCTTTGAGTATCAGCGGCAACACAATCTCCTTCGGCTCGACAGGGGGATGGCGGCCCGGCCGCAATAGCCGGACCGCCGCCACTGGGAATGTCTGGGGTTATGGAGATAATGCGTTCTGGGCATCAATCAGCAGGCTTTGAACCTCGAAATGCTTGTAAACGGTGGCCATGAACAGGGCGTCAAAGCCATCATCATTGGTCATTTTGATGTTGGCTCCCGCCCTGAGCAGCATCTCCACGATCGGCGCGTTACCCGCTTCAGCCGCAAGACCCAGAGCGAATGCCCCGCTGCAATCCCGGGCATTTACGTCTGCGCCAGCCTTGATCAGCAACTCGACCACCTCGGGATGCTGCAGATAGGCGGCGCCGTGGAGGGGGGTGACGTCGTTGTCGTCTGTGATCCTGGGCTGGGCCCCCGCCTTGAGGAGCGCATCCACAATGTCATGATATCCCCGAACAGAAGCCAGATACAGGGCGGAGAGACCCTCATCGGCCTGGGCATTCACATCCACACCGGCTATGATCAGCAACTCCACGATTTCCCGATACCCGCATTCGGCGGCGTATATCAGCGCGGTGCGCTCCGGGTATCCAGAGACCTCGTTGATATCTACCCTGGAAGCGATCAAAACCCGGCAAGATTCGAGATCCTCTTTGCGAACAGCTTCCAGCAGCGCAGTTGCAGGCTTCTCTGCGGGTTCGAAATCCACAGATTCAATCTCCACTCCATCCTTCTCAGGGTGCTCGTTCCCATCGTTGGCTTCTTCCATTTCCATCTCCTTTTGGTTGTTCATGTCCAAGGGTCTTCTCAAGATTTCAGATTCGAGCAGGTTGGCGCGGGCAAAGCGGGCGCCGGGGGTACCAGCGTGAACGATGACCCAGTTCTAGCATGCGTCGCTGACAAAGAGTGTCCTACCCCCCCGATTGCTGTGCCGGGCTGCGACTCTGTGAGATGCCGCGGGTTCTGATTCGCCGCGACATTGGTTGTCAATGGTCAGGGTTATGCTGGGCGGTATGAATGCAGCCATGGGTATTGCGGATGCGGGTGGTGGTGGGGTTGGCGGGGCAGATGGGGCCGGGGGCTGGCGTAGGGTGGTGGAATCGGGCGGGGGGTGTCGGGCGGTGCGGCGTTTGGCGGCGTGGTCGGCGGGGCGCGGTTGGTGTACGGCGTGGCGGGGAAAGGCGAAGTATTATCTGGAGCAGGCGGATTTTCATTTGCTGTTGGTGGAGGGGCAGGCGCAGGTGGCACTGCGGGTGGTGGGGAAGCTGATTGTCGAGGTTGAGGGTTGCGCCAACCGGGACCCGGGTGAGTGGTGGCCGCGGATTCTGCTCTATGCGAATGCCCGCGCGCTCACGATCATTCACCGGGAGGCGGCTTGCCGCCAGGCCATGGGTATGATGGGCCAGCAACTGGCGGGTCATACGTCGCCCCAGGGATTGGATGCGGCGCTGCGCCGGGACCCGGCGTTGGTGCAATATGTGGCGGACGGGATGGCGGGGAGCCCGTTGCTGCGTCCGGTGGTGTTGGCGGCCTGGCGGCGTTGCATTGCGGCGGATGCGGCCTGCGTCGGGCTGGCGGCGGCGGTGTTTCCGGGCGTGTTCCGGGGGACGCAGGCCTGGCGGCCGGGTTGGGAGGCGGCGCTGCAACTGGAGCCGACCACGATTGCCCAGCTTCCGCTGGACCGCCAGGCTGAGCTTGAGGACCCGGTGCTGGCGTGGTCGTATGCAATCGAGATGGAACCGTTGCTGTATGTCGGCTGCCCCGCGGGGTGGCGCGAGCAGGCGGTTGTGCGGGCGGCGCGTATCGCCGGCTGGGTCGTATGCCTGAAGCGGAATCCGACGGCCTACCAGCGGTGCCCGCGGAATCTGAAATCGCTGCCGGAAATGGTGCAGGCGCATCGCGAGGGGTGGGTGCTCCGGCTGCGGAATTTTCCCCAGGACTATGTGCACTGCTCCCGTGTGTTGCAAAGGAATCCGGAGATCCGGGCCGCTTGGCGACAGGGGTGGTTGGGGCGGCTCTCGCTTGCGCTTGTGGGAGTAGCCTGGCGCAAGCAGGGGATTGCCGCGCAGCCGGACCCGATTTTCTGGAAGGGCAGGACAGCGTTTGTCAGTGTGATCTGTTAATATGGGCCGAAACATAAGGAGCTGGTTATGGAGAGAATTCTGGCGGATGGACAATATCACTATGCGTTTCATGTGGTTGCGGCAGCGGGGCGGGCCAAGGATGTTGCTCAGACCCTGAAGGGTTGGAAGGCGAATATCCGGGCGGCGGCGGGGTTCGGGGTGGATTCTGTTGAGGCCCTGGCTGCGCGGGTTCAAATGATTCCGGGAGTCGCGCGGGTGATTCCGACGGGTCCCCGGTCGGCCTTGCCGCTGGCCTTGCGGATGGCCTGCGGCTTGACGGATCGCAAAGGGGACTTTGTGTGTCACAAGGGAACCGGGTTTTTTGCGGAGCGGATTGTCGAGGAATTACGGGCCTGGAACATTGCCTTTCATCCGGCCCGCGATCTGAAGGGCGACATGCCTTTGGCGTTCATTGTCTTGGACCCCGCCAATCCCCGTGATCAGCAAAGCGCGGAGCTCTTTCCGCTCCCCCGAACCAGCTACCAGCACCGGAGCCGCCATGCGGAAGAAATGATCGAGGGCGCCATGGCCGTGCTGCTGAACCGGGTGAATGATGGGATTCTGGAAACATCCCGTAAAATGATGGACGCCCGAAAATTGGTTTCCCTGCGGATTCATGGATACTCCCGGCATGTGAAGTTCGAAGATTACCGGCCACTCTTGCCTCTGATCCACCACCTCATCCTGGATTCCGGACATGGGTCCCTGCGTGAGACGGCTCGCGCCCTGAACATGGACCCCCCGAAGGGGTGGCCTGATGGGGGCGGCTTCCGGACCGAGTTTCTGGAAGAGATGGCGAAAAAACTTAATGAGATTGCCGGGAAATCCCTGCTCTACCTCTTCATTGTGAAGGGCCGGGACTCCCTATATGCGGTCGGGCGCGCGGGTTCGACGTACGTCCGGTTGTGTCCGGCTTTGCCCCCGGGGAGTGTGGCTGATCTTTCGGTCACGGCCCGCTCCCACGGTGCTTCAGTTGCGGCCGCGCTGGACCCGAAGCCGGCCTTCGAACTCGAGCCCCAAACCTTCCAGCCGGGCACCCAGGCGGGCTTGCAGGCGTTCGCCAACTGGGTGTACCGGGCGGCTTATCACGGGCTGTTGAACATTCCCTGGACCTGGCCCGAGCGCCCGTTTGACGTTCCGCGCCCCGCAGGGGGCTGATCATCGAGTGAGTGTCACCGGCGCGGGGATGAATGGGCTGCATTTCCGCTCCGGTTCAATAAGCAGCCCGCGTTAGGAGTAATGGGATGGGATTCTGGAAAGTCTGTTTGCGCCCGAAAGTCGGCGCGCTTTTCTATGTTGTGATTCAGGCGCATACGGCCAAGGAAGCCGTGGACTATGCACTCGGCCGGTATGCCGGTTGCGTGCGATGGGGTTCGCCATCGCCGGCGCAAGGGCCGGAGCGCAGAATATGAACTTCACCAAGGAGTATCTGGCATGACTGGCAAGAGAATTCGGATCGTGATTGGCGTAGTTTTCATTCTGGCGGCCGTTCTGATATTTGCTGCCATGGCATTCGAGGGCCCGAGCGAAGTGATGATCCTGGCTGGGCTGGGCTCGCTGAGTGCCGGCATTCTGACCGCGGGCGGCAAAAAGGGCCTGCGCATTATCAAGAAGATACTCAACGTGCTGGTTGATATGGGGAGCGGGAATCCCCGCACCCGCATGAATCATTAAGCCGCGCAGCAGGCTCCGGCAGCCGCGCCAGGCGGCTGCCGGAGTCCTTTCGTCAATCCGTGCGCAGGGTGTTCATATGGCGGCGGAGGATATCGCGGTAGCTGCTGAAGTGGG
>JAIPIQ010000100.1 GCA_021734645.1 Fidelibacterota bacterium
GCGCCTCCGAACGCAGGCGCGGCTTGAGTTCCGGCAGAATATCGGTGGTGAAGATGCGCCGCACGTCGCCGAAGAAACGGCGGGCCTGACCGGCGAGATTGACGACGGCCTGCGCGCGGTTCCACCCGCGGAAGGCGGCACAGCGTTCGATGGCGGCATGGCCGGCCGCGGACGTCAGCAGTCCGGCCCCGAGCCCCTGGCCGATATCGTGCATGGATCCTCCCAGCAGGGGCACCGACGTGAAGAGCCGTTCGAAGATCATGCGACTGACGTGAAACAGATTCACGGCGGCCATGACGCGGATCACATCGCGAACGATCAGCCATTCTTCGCGGGCGCGCGGCCGGGCGGCGAAAACCCGCGACACGCGCAGGACCATGGCGCCATTGCGATAGAGCACGATCAGGAGGTCAATGCTGTGGTAAGGGCTCAGGGTCACGCCCAGCATGACATCCCGGACGCAGCGCCGGACTTCCGCTTCGGCCGTGCGCCGCAAGCCGGCCAACAGCGGCGTCACGGTCTCCTGCTCCGCCCGCGCGATTTCCCGCTCGAGGTCGGCGCGCAGCGGATGGTGAGCCAGGACCTCGCGCAGACCCGCCGCGGCGGCCAGCCCTTGGGCGCGGGCCGCCGCATCCAGATTGGGATTGCGCGCCAGGCGTTCCAGATAGCGCGCCAGATAGCGCGCATACCGAAGCCACACACGAATGTCCGCCGCTGAATTCAAGGGCTCCCGCGGCGGCTGCAATACCCGTGGCAACCGGCGCCATTCTCCGACCAAATACAACAGGCCCGCCAGAATCAATGCCCCGAAGGCCGCCGCCGCCCAGGGATTCAACCGGTACAGGAACAAACCGGCCCGCAGCACTTCCACCAGCCCCAGCAACCCCAGGAACAAGACCAACCCACCCGTCAGGCGCTTGATCAACCGCCAACTCTGACTGAACATGCCCACCTCCCACGCCGTTCCAGCGGCTGTAACGCCGCCCGTTTTTCATTCCAGCGGCTGTAACGCCGCGCATTTTTTATTCCAGCGGCTGTAATGGCCACCGTTTGCTGTTGCGGCGACGCCCGCGCGCGCCCCGCGCGCCGGATCGCTTCAATCCCGGCGCAGATCGCGCGTCAGCAAGCCCCGCAATGCGGCATCCCGCCAACGGTCCGGCAGGCGATCCAATGCCAGCAAGATCCTACTGTCCCGCCCCAGGACGTACCGCGCCCGCGGCCGACGCGCGGTCAGCGCCCGCCAGACCGTCCCGGCCACCTGATCCGGCTCGAGCCCGCCGCGGTCCGGCCGCGCCGCCGCGCGCTCGAGGGCGCGCATCACCGGCGCGTACCGGGCGGCGGTCGTCTCCGGCGCGCGGGCGAACCAGGCGGCCGCAGAGCGGGCGGTCTTATCCCAGATCGGCGTCCGCACCCGTCCGGGCTCGATAAGCACCACGGGCGTTTCCGGCGCCAATTCCAAACGCCAGGCATCCGCCAGCGCCTCCAGCGCAAATTTGGCGGCCGCGTAGGGTCCCCGGTAGGGCAAGGCCACCCGCCCGCTGATCGAGCTCAGCCAGATGACGCGGCCGTGGTTCGCCCGCAAGCGGGGCAGGCAGCAGCGGGTCAGGGTATGCGCGCCGAAAATCGTCACCTCGAATTGATCGCGCAGCGCGTCCACCGGCAAGGTTTCCAGGGGCCCGGCCACGGCGATGCCCGCGTTATGCACCAGGCCGGCCAGGGGCGCCTCGCGCTCTGCCAGCGTCGCCGCGGCCGTCGTGATGGTCTCCGGCCGGGTGAGATCCAGCACCAGCGGCACCAGGGCGGCGCCCAACTGGGCCTCCAGCGCCCGGCCTTGCTCATCCGTGCGCACGCCCCCATAAACCTGCCAGCCCCGCGCCAGGCACAACCGCGCGCAGGCCAGGCCGATGCCCGAAGAGGCGCCCGTGATCAATACCGCTTTCATCACACCCCAATCTAACGAACCCGCCCCCCCGCCGCAAGCATCCTGACAGCGCTGGCCCCTGACTGGGTGCGGGACAGTGAGCACTCTTTCTGGCGCAGCAAGCGGGCGCCCTGAAGCGCGGGGCGCACGGAGAACAGGTCGTAGCCTGCGGCGCGCGCGAGGGCGGTGACGGCCGGTTCATCATCGCTGATGATCCAGACCAGGCCGGCGGCCCGACCGGCCACCGCGCCGGCGCCGCAGATTTTGGCGGCGGCGCCCGTTTGCTCGAGGGGGCGGATAAACGCGGGCACGGGGGCGGGGGTTACGCCGAGGCGAGTCAGCAGGCGCTGCTGGGCGCGCAGGGCGGCCTGCTGGGCCGACTGATCCGCGGCCGCGAGGGCCGCAGCGAGGCGGCGGGTAATCGCCGTCATCTCCCGCCACGGCCCGTTCTCGCCGGATCGTTGGGCAACGGCCTCCACGCAGTCGCCGGTTCCCGTCAGCGGCACACCGGTTTGCGCCAGGAGAAGGCGTGGCGGCACGCGCGTGAGGGGAACGTGGCGCCCGGCCTGAAACCGAATCCCCCCGCCGTGCAGGCACACCCGGGGATCGAGTCCGCTCGAGCGCCCATGCCGCAGGTTCTCCGCTTGGCGGGCCCAGGCATACAGCCGCTCGCGCCGGACGGGTATCCGCCAGTAGGCCGCCAGAGCGCGGGTCAACGCCAGGGCCAGTGCGGCCGACGACCCCATACCCGAACCAAAGGGAATATCCGAAGCAATCTCCACCACGCAGCCGGCGCGGGGGGCCGCGGCATCCGCCAACACCTGGGCCGCCGCGTACTGGATGAATTCGGCGGGAGCGCGCAGAATCTCCGCGGCGGGGAGTTCTCCGGCGCGGAAGCGGGCATGCCGCATTTCAAGTTCCGCCTTCAGACCCGGTGCAGACGCCAAAGGCCAATCCGTCGCCGGTGTAAAAGGATTGCCCTGAAGGCGCAACCCGGGCTTGGCCCAGGCGCGCACGGTGACGGTCACGTACCGGTCCACGGCCAGCGCCAGGGCCGGCGCGCCATACACCACCCCATGTTCGCCACACAGAATCAGTTTGCCGGGCGCGCGCGCCGCGACCGCACAAGCCGGCGTCATGGCCCCGCGTCCCACCCCAGAATCAGCTCCTCACGACCGATGATCTCCGCCGGCGTCCGGGCGCCCAACAGAAACAACGCCACCGTGAACTCGTGCTTCAGGCGCTCGATCTGCGCCACCACCGCTTCGGCCGATTGCAGGGCCGGCTCGAGCAGCGGACGGGCGATGCCGCCCAGGGACGCGCCCAGCACCAGGGCCTTGGCCAAGTCCAGACCGCTGCGGAGTCCGCCGGAGGCAATCAGGGTGGCACGGTCCCGACAGGGCGCCAATCGTTCGAGGGCCAGCGGCGTCGGCAGACCCCAGTCCTGAAACAGCCGCCCGATCTCGTGGGGATCCGCCGCCGGGGCGCACTCGTGCTCGATCCGGCTCCAGGAGGTGCCCCCCGCGCCGGCCACATCAAGATGGCGCACGCCCTGGGCCAGAAGCAACTCCGCATCCGCCACACTCAAACCGGAACCGACTTCCTTGACCAGCACCGGCCGGTCGAGTTCCTGCACCAGGGCGCCAATTCGCGCGGCCAACCCGCCGAATTCCGTGTCGCCCCCCGGCTGGACCACCTCCTGCAGGGCGTTCAAGTGCAGGTACAGCCCGTCGCCCTCGAGCACCTCGAGTGCCGCCCGGGCCTCCGCCCGTCCCAGCCCCTTGTTGAGCTGCACCGCCCCCAGGTTGCCGCACAGGGGTATCGTCGGCGCATAGCGCCGCAGAGCGAAACTGGGCCGCGCCGCCGGATCGGCCAGCATCACCCGCTGGGATCCGACCGCCAGGGCAATCCCCGTTGCTTCCGCGGCCAGCGCCAGGTTGCGATTCACCGTCTCGAGTTCGGCGCCGACGCCCCCCGTCATACTCGAGATCAGCAGCGGAAAACTGAGGGTCTTGCCCAGAAACGAACAGCGCGGATCCACGTCCGCGAGATTCATTTCCGGCAGGGCGCGGGGCATCAGGCGCAATTGCCGGAAGTAGAACTTGCGCCGGTCGGCGTCCCGGTGGGAGATGACCGTGCGCAGATGCGCCTGTTTGCGCTGATTGAGCGGGGTGGTCATGCCCGGCGTTCAAGTTGGCGATGGGCGCGCATGAGTTCCCCCGGATGGGTCAGGGCGGCCAGCAGGGACAGCTCCCCGCACCAAATAGCCGCCCCGCAGAGGGCCGCCAACCGGGCCGCATTTTCGCCGGGCGGGCGCGGCGCCAGGCAATCCAACCGTTCGAGGGCCGCGCGGACATGGGGCAGATCTTTGCCAGAACCGACCGTGCCCACAATGACATGGGGCACGGTGACCGCAAAATACAGGTCGTCCCCGCGCAGCTCGGCGGTCGTGAACCCCTGGCTGCCTTCCACCACATTGGCGCCGTCCTGTCCGGTGGCCAGATAAAATGCCAGGAGCATGTTCGCAAAATGGGCATTGGCCGCCCGCAGGCCGCCGGCCAACTGGGTGCCCAGCAGATTCTTGCGCGTATTCAACTCGACCACAGCCCCGGGCGCAACCCGCAGTTCGGCCTGACAGACCGCTGCGGGCACCAGGCCCTCGACGATCACCACCCGGCCCCGCCCAAGAATGCCATTGATGGCGGCGGGCTTTTTGTCGCAGCAGGTATTGCCCGAAACGGAAACGTAGGTCAGCTCGGGATAGGTTGCCAGCAGCCATTGGGCCACGGCGTCCGCCGCGGCCGTCACCATGTTATGGCCGGCGGCATCCGCCGGATCCACTTCCAGGCGCGCGTACAGCAAATGACCGGCTACCTGGGTGCGGAGCGCCAGAAAGCGCGCGTAGCGGCGGCCCGCACCCACGATCTCCGCCAAGGCCGCCGGCGGATCCAGTTCCCATTGCCCGGCCAGCTCCAGCGCCCGCGCGGCCGAGGGCGCCGCCAACAGAATGCTGCGGGACATGCGCGCGGAACCCACCGCCACGTGCAGCCCGCCCGCCGCCCGCGATACCCGCGCGCCCCGGGCCACGCTCGGCCAAAGCGGTTGCTCGTAGGTCGCCAGCGGCACCCGCCAGTCGCCGGGGCACGGCCCGCTCGCCAAGCGCACGGGCCCCACCCAACGCAGCGGCACCGCCGCGCACGTCTCCGTCATAACCCGCTCAGTCGCCGGACGGCGGCGCCGTGAAGGGCTCGAGGTCCAACCCCGTCCCGTCAAACTCGACCCGCAGCGAAAGCTTCTGCATCTTGCTGATCACGGATGGATCGGCATCCACATCATACACCCAGCGGACCTGATCTTCCCCCTGCTCGGTGGCGTTGCTCGAAATAACCTTGCCCGGCGTCTTGATGGTCATCTCGATCCGCATCCCCGCAAACATCGGCGCCATCTGCTGCATCATGGCCTGCATGGCCGGGTCGTCCATGTCCATCTCCTCTTGCTCCCCGGCTGACTCATCGGCCGAGGCCTGGGTCAATACATAATTGCCCGCCTCAGTCTTCGCCAGGGACAAACCGTTATCCTCAAAAAAATCGGTTTTTCCCAAGGCGGCCAGATTCTCGAAAGCCAGGCGGACGGTCATATACTTCCACCCCTCCTTGACGCTCGACTTCACGTCCAGCAACTCGACGCCTTCCAACCCCTTCTCGGCAAAGGCCGCCCGCAATTTTTCCTCGTCAAAGTCAAACGGATTGCCGTCGTCCTCATCGCCTTCGGCCATCTCGCCGCCCATGGCCTTCATGCTTTCCATCTGGGCGATCGTCTGCTCCGACATCCCATAGGTCATGTTCAGCACGCCGGATCCGTCCGGCTTGATCTCAACCGTTTGATTCAACTTGATACAGCCGCTGCCCAACGCCAGCACCAACAATCCACACCACAGTCCCCGCATGATTTTCATCCGCAGCACCTTTCTTTTTTGCAAGACGACCGACGCCATGCCGGCTGTCTGACGTATAACACGTAAGCGTTACCTTAAGGCCCGCCCACGGCAAAAACAAGCGCCTTTTCATCCCCTCCGCCGGGATACTCGGCGCCGCTTCGATACATTGACCGGCGGCGCCGGGGATAGTATGGTGGAAAGATGAAATGGCATGGTATGCGTGTGCGATGCACGGCCCTCACCTGGGCTTGGGCGCTGGGGCTGCACGCCGCCCCATTGGAACCCACGGTCACCCGCGCGGAGCGCGCCCTGTTGCAAGAGGCCACGGCAATGGCGGTGACCAACATCGCCGCAGCGGTGCGCCTGCTGCAAGCCGACAACCTGGACCAGGCCAATCCGGCGTTGGACTTCGCGCTCGGCAACCTGTTCTTCCAGAGCGAGCAATGGGACGCGGCGGCGGCCGCCTATGACCGGGCCCTGGTCAAGCTGCCCACTTTTCGCGCCGCGGGGCTCAACCTGGGCCGGGTCTATCTGCGCCAGGACAAGTCGGCGGAAGCGCTGGCCCTGTATCAAACGCTCGTTGCGGCCGGACCGCCCGATGCCGATTTGTTTATCCTGCTGGGACACGCGCTTTTGCTCGAGGGTCATGCCGTCTCCGCGGAAACGGCCTATCGCCAGGCTTTGCTCTACCGCCCGAAGGAAGCGGACGCCCTACGCGGGCTGACCCGCGCCCTGCTCGAACAGAATCGGCTGGCGGAGGTCATTGCGCTCACCGGCGAATTGCTTGCGCTGGACCCGGTCCAGGGCGAATTGTGGGCTCTGCGCGCCCAGGCGTACCTGGCGCTTGAGGACCAGGCCACGGCGCTGCGGGTCATCGAGCAGGCCCGGCGGCTGACCTGCGCCGCGCCGGATCTGCTGGCCACCCAGGGCGACATCGTGCTCCATCAAGACCAGCCGGTGGACGCGCTACGGGCCTATCCCGTCGCGTTTGAGGGCCAGACGCCCGCGCCCGCCCGGCTGCTGCGGGCCTTGGAGGGCTTCATCCTCGTGGGTGATCCGGCGGGCGCGGAACAGATGCTCGAGCGTATCGCGGCGGTTCAGGCAACCGAGCCCGCCGCCTTTACGAACGCCGAGCAGGGCGCCTTGCTCCGGCTGCAATCCGCGTGGGCCCGCCAATTGAACCGCTGGGACGATGCGCTCCGCTATACTGAAGAGGCGCTCCGCATCAACCCGCTTGACGGCCAGGCGCTGCTCGCGCAAAGCGAACTCCTGCACGCCGCGGACCGCGTGGAAGAGGCGGTCATGGCCTGCGAACAGGCCGCTCGGATCAAGGGCTTCGAGGCCGAGGCACTGGTCCGCCAGGCGCAGATTGAAGCCGGGCGCGAACGCTATGCCCAAGCGGTCAGCTTGCTGGAAAGCGCCCAGGCGTTCGCGCCGCAACCCCATGTCGCCCGCTTTCTGGAACAACTTCGCCGGCTGGCGGCGAGCAGAACCCCCTGACCGCGCGCCACCGGATGACGCAACCATCCGGGTGACACCGGCTTTAATCCGGAGCGTCTGCCGTCTCCGCGTCGCCGCCGGTGGAAGCGCGCACGACCAATTCAGGCACAAAGCGTCGGGGCGCGGGCGCGGTCTTGGTAGGGCCGGGTTCAGTGACCCATGCCAGGGCTGCCGCGCACATATCAGCCAGGGGCTGCCGCAGGGTGGTCAATCCCGGGGGGGCCAGGGCGGCCAGCGGCAAGTCATCGTATCCCGTAACGGCCAGGTCGCCCGGCACGCACAACCCGACTTCAGCGAGCGCGCGCAGGGCGCCGAAGGCCAGGACGTCGTTGGCGGCCACCAGCGCGGTCGGTCCCCGCCGCGCCGACCAGCGGCGCGCCAAACCGGTCACCATCGCCAGCGTGGCCTGCACATCATTCTCCGCCGCGCGCAAATCCCACGCCGGGCGGCACTCGAGCCCATGCCGCGCGACCGCCCTGGTGAAAATCCGCGCGCGCGCGTCGTGCAAGAAGCCCAACCCGCCCAGGAAGGCGAGGCGCCGGTGGCCCCGCGCCGCCAGGTGCGCCAGCAGATGGTCGAACGCCGCAGCCTCATCAAGCGCCACGCTGAGCAAACCCGGCCGCCCGGGCCCCTGCCCCACTTGCGCCCGGCGCAATCCCCGACGCTCGAACGGCTCGATCCACGACGCCACCGGGCCGCTGCCCAGCACCAGCAACCCTTCGATTTCCTGCTGCAGCAAGGGGCGCAGGTCATCCGCCCGGAGGCGCCGCCGCTCGCCGCCGGCCAGCAGCAGGGTGTGCCCCAGCGCCCGGGCGCGCGGCAGCAGTTCGCCAATCATGACCCCGAGAAAAGGATCAGCAAAGTCGGCTACCACCACCCCCAGGGTCCGGCTGCGGCGACCGCGCAAGATCCGGGCCGCCGCGCTGGGCACATACCCCGCCGCCCGCGCCGCGGCCAGGATGCGGGCGCTGGTGGCGGCCGCAACGCCAATTTCCGCACCGCGCCCCGCCAGCACCCGGGAAACCAGGGAAATCGAAACACCCAGCGCGGCGGCAATCTGCTTTTGCGTGACCCGGTCAGAGGTCGTCAGGCTTGGGACCATGGGGGCTTCTCCGGCAGGAGCGCCGCGAATTCGCGTTGGAGCCCGGCGGCATAGGCGCCGGCATAGCGCCCGGCCTGGAACCGCGGCCAGGCCTCTTCCTGGAATCGGGTCCAGGAGGCCGCCTCCCGTCCCGGCAGAATGGGATAGAACTGCGCGCCCACCTCGGCGGCGGCGCGCGCATCGCCGAGCGCGTCGCCGATCATGAGCCGCCGGTCCGGCGCATAGTCCGCCGCGTAGCGTTGCAATTGGGCGGTTTTTGAGCCGACCTCCTGGCCGGCAATGGCTTGGACATAGCGGCGGAGATCATGCGCGGTCCATTCGCGTTCGAGGGCCTCCGCGGGCGTCTGGGAAATGACCACGGTCTCCGCCACGGCGGCCAGCGCCGCCAGCGCGCTGGGCACCCCCGCAAACGGCGGCCCCGGCTCGAGGGCCGCAACGGCCTCGTTCACCGCGCGGCTCCAGGCCAGCACGCGCGCCAGCTCCGGCTCGCCCGTGCGTTCACTGGCGGCGTCCAGCGACGGCTCGCCCAATGTCTCCGCCGAGGCGACGTAGGTCGCCAGGGCCGCCGTGGCCGGCAAAGCGACCCCGCTGGCGCGCACATCCGCCCGGGCGGCCAACAACTCAAACGTCTTCAACAGCGCGGCGAACCGATTGCTGCCCCGCCAGCAGGAATACAAATTGACGAAGCAGGCAGTCTCGCGCACGGCTGCCGCAATGGGTTCAAGCTGCCAATGGGCAATGATCAGCGGATGAAACACCCGCCGTTGCTTCATCTCCATGGTGTCGAAAACACACCCGTCCGAATCCACTCCGACAAACCAGGCCGGAGCCGACCCGCGCGCGTCCGCCTGCCCGGAGCGGCCCGTCATGCTGGCCTCACACGCCGGAAAAGGCCGAGAAGCCTCCGTCCACAGGCACCACGATACCGGTCACAAAGGAGGCCCCCGGAGAGACCAGCCACAGCAGCGTGCCCAGCAGGTCGGCCGGCTCGCCGAACCGCCCGGCCGGCGTATGGCCAATGATCTGCTGGCCGCGGGCAGACAAGCTGCCGTCTTCATTGCGCAGCAGGAACTTGTTCTGTTGCGTCTCGAAGAACCCCGGGGCGATGGCGTTCACGCGCACGTTGGGCGCACCCCCCTGGGCCAGATGCACCGCCAGCCATTGCGTGAAATTGTTGATCGCGGCCTTGGCGGCCGAGTAACCGACGATCCGCGTCAGGGGCCGGAACGAATTCATGGACGAGATATTGATGATGCAACCCTGTCCCGCCGCGGCCATCTCGCGCCCAAAGACCTGGGACGGCAGAATGGTGCCCAGCAGATTCAGATCCATCACCGCGCGCATGGCGGCCGGCGGCAGATCGAAGAAGCTGAGTTCCGGGGATGTGGTGGCTTCCTTCTTGTTGCCGCCCGCCGCATTGATCAGCATATCCACCCGGCCCCAGCGCTGCCGGATCTGCTCCGCGGCCGCCTGCAGGCTGGCCACTTCCAGCACGTTGGCGGCCAGCGCCAGGGCCTCGCCACCGGCGGCGGTAATCTCCCCGGCGACCCGTTCCGCCGCTTCCGGGAATAAATCCAGCACCGCCTCCTTCACGCCCCGCCCC
>JAIPIQ010000101.1 GCA_021734645.1 Fidelibacterota bacterium
CCTACAGAATACCGACGTTTTCCGGACTGTAGGCGGGGGCGGTGACCCCGCCCCTTCCTGAGTGTGAACGGTTACAAACGGGCTCGGGTGTCCCAATGTTGAACTCAGGAAGAGATCGGCGTGTATGAGTAGGTGTAAGAGTACGAGGGGAGGCACTCTCTGGCCGCTCATCATCGCCCGTCCTGAACCGCAGATCCCGCCGACGGCTCAGCGGAGATTGGAGAGGGAGAGCGCGCGCCGGATGCGCAGAGGGATCCCTACTCGTAAACCGAGAAACAATTTCCTTTCATCGAACCCCGAACACGGCAACCCGCCCACGTCTATACGACAAAGCTTGCGACAAAGCTCGCGACAAAGATTGGGGGAGTCCACTTCTGCATCCCCAATGCCTCGACTTCTCTCACCCCACGCAAACCCGCAAGCGCTGCGGATCGTCGCGGCCGTCTACCAATCCGCGGCGCTACTCACACTTGACCGCCTTGAAGCCGCGGGTAGCGACAGTCGGCGGATGAAAAATGCCGCCGCTCCGGGCGCGACTGACCTCATGATCTTCTGTATCTGCTTGTAGGCTGGCATAGGGCGAGGGCCAGGAGGTTCCGGCAATGCGGGGATAGGTGGCGCCCTTGGTTGCCGCCAGGTCCACACTCAGAATGTCGTACCAGGGCGCGGGCAGGCCGATGGCCTCCCACGGCAGCAACACCTGATAGACCGCTTCACTCCGGACGGGGTCATGCGTGACCGCCAGGCGAATGCCCTCGGCCTCGAGGTCCAGCAAACCGCTCGAGAGGGGGCGGTCGGTCCATCTGTTGCGGCGGTAGACGTGCAGGCCCCGTTCATCGTGGCGCGCCAGATCAAACAGGACGTAGCCGGGATGCTCACCCGGCAGCCCCTCGGTGATGGCGAACTGGAGCGCATCGCCGCGGAACGTATTGCGCAGGTCCGGTTGCCGGTTGCTCAAACTCTCCGTGCCGACGACGACCATGAGGTAGACGCCCAGATCGTGATGGGTCAGATAAACGTCGAGCTTGGAAAAGTTCTCGGCGTTCGTGAAATCGCTCAGCGTGGCAATGGGTGTGAGCCCGGCGGCGGCGGCGGCGGCATCCGTCCCGATGGGCAGGGGGCGCCGGGGGATGGTGGCAATAGGATAGGCATCGGTCACCATGGGCGCTTGACCCGGTTGCCCCCGTACGTTTTCGATCACCAAATCCGAATGGGGGCTGATCGCGGCGGCGACGATGTTTCCCAGGTAGCCGTCGGCCAGGATGTTGGCGATCATGTGCGTGGCGCCGGGGCTGTCGGGCGCCTCCCGGAGGTCCACGGCCTGCCGGAAGAACCCGGCGCCGTCCGGATGCGGCCGCACGTGCAGGTTGTTGATGTGCACGCCCTCGAGGATCACGTCATGGCTGCCGATATCCACGCCGGCCCGGCGGGTGACGATAATGGTGTCGCTGATCGTTACCATGCCTTGCCGCTGCTGGCCGACACGCAAGCCGCTGGCAAAATCAATGGGCGCGTCCCGGCCACTGAGAAAGCAATTCCGCACCGTGATGGATTTCCAATCGCCCATGGCCTTGAAACCGCGGTCGTGCCAGGGGTTGCCGTCGGCCGAGGTCAGGAAGACGCCGTCAAAAATGAGATGGCCATTGGGGCCGGGCAGATAGGCGCGCGGCCAGAATTGATCACCGAATCCTGCGTCCGGGCAGTGGGCGCGGATCTCGAGCACGCCATCCCAGGACATGACTCCGCCATAGCGTACGACCGCATAATCCACCTCGCGGAACTCTCCGGCCACCAGCCCGTGCTGCCAGATATTGAAATGCAGGGCGCCCAAGGGCCCGGCATTGCCCCGCTTGGCCTCGCCAACGGTCTGCGCCGGATCGGCATGCTGCGTCAAATGCCCCTGAAAAACCGAGTCCGCGTCGAAGGCAAACCGGTCGGCGTTAAATTGAATCTGACCGGCGCCGCCCGAGCCGCCGTGCCGGTTGCGAATGCCGCCGCCCGTCTTGTAATCCAGGATGGCATTGTGGAATCCCACATAGCGGTGCCGGGGCGACTCCTCCTTCGCCTGATGGACCGCCGGACCCACACCGCGGAAGAACAGGGTCAGTTGGCCGCCAAAGTTGAAGTGCTGCACCCGGAAATGTCTAAAGATGACATCGCCGCCCGCATTCGAGGCCACGATCGCGCGCGGGTCGGCGTCTCCTACGTGCCGGTGCGCGCGGTCATAGGTGAAGTCGCTCAGCACCAGGTCGCCCGCGAAAGGCTGCATCAGATCACCCTGGGCAATCAAGGGCACATCGGCGGCCGCGCGCAGAATAGACACCTCGCGCCCCTGGCCCTGGATAACGACGGTGGCCTCCCGGGTAATGGGCGCGTCGTGCTCGGTCACGCCTACCGGCAAACGCACCAGTACGGCGCCGGCCACGCCCTCGAGGGCCGCATTCAAGGTTTGACCCGGCGCCACGCTGACTTCCGTGACGACGTCCGGCCCCGCCGCCGCCGCGCACCGCCCGGCGCCACTCGCCGTTAGCCCCGCCGCCATCAGTAGACACCCAACTCGCTTGGTCCTGCACATAAGATCATCCGCTCCTGTCTTTCGTCACGCATGGGTACCATGCTGATGCCAGCCTTCAGAACCATAAGGTAGCGCCGTTGCCCCGCCCCCGCAATAGGGCATTTGCGCATTTCGGCTGTGGTTTTGCGCGCCGGCGCTGAGCCCGCGTTGGGGACATCGCGCGTTGGGGACATAGACGTTCTGTCCGCCAATCCGTGCCACAAGATGAGCGCGCTCAACTTGACGCCGCGATTCCAGCCGTGTTACGGTTGGGACCATGATAGCGCTTCTTCAGAAGATCCAGCCCCGCGGCAGGCGTGCGACCGCTTCTTTTGCAGCGCGCGGCCCGCGCAATTCAATGCCTGAGCGAATTTCCGCGGATCAAACAGGACGGGGCGGCTGATGGCGATTCGGAAACGCGTTTTGCTCTTGCAGGTTCTGGCGGGCGATTATGATCGCCAGGTCATGGATGGCGTTACGCGCTATGCGCGGCACCACGGCCACTGGATTGTGGGCATCGTGCTGCGCAAGCCTTCGGATCCCTACCTGGAAACGTGGCGGTACGACGGGGTCCTGGTGCGTGGTTCCGATCACCTGCCGCCCAAGCACCCGCTGTTTTCCCTCACGCGCCCGGTTGTCGAGTATGACTTGCGTCAGCACAGCCCGCGATTTCCCTGTGTGAGCGCCGATCACGGCGCGGGCGGCCGCATGACGGCGGAGCACTTCCTCGATTTGGGATTCCGCCATTTTGCCGCCTATACCAGTAATGGCCGGGCGGACCAGCGCGCCCGATTTGACGGTTTTGTGGGGCGGTTGCGGGCGGAGGGTCTGGCCTGCGCCGGTCTCGATATGAACCGGCCCCTGTCGAGCGCGTGGTCTTTGCAGCGCCGGATCGAACAGCTCGCGCGCTGGTTGCGCGGCCGGCCGCGGCCCCTGGCGCTGATGCTCGGGTGGGATATCAACGCCAGCCGGGTACTCGAAGCCTGCGACCGCATCGGCTTGCATGTGCCGGATGACGTGGCCATCATCGGCGCCGGGAATGACGTGCCGGTCTGTGAATTGATGTGGCCCACGCTGACCAGCGTGGACTTGAATCCCGGGCAGGTGGGGTTCGAGGCCGCGCGCATGCTCGACCGCCTGATGAATGGGGAAGCGCCGGCAGAGCGCCTGACCCTGATTCCCCCGCGGGGATTGGTGGCCCGGCTGTCAACGGACGTGGTCGCTGCCACCGATCCCTTGGTGGCCAAGGCCCTGCATGCCATGCGCGCGCATTGCCCCGAAGCGCTCGCCGTCCAGGATTTGTGCGCGCAACTGAATGTCTGCCGTCGCAGCCTCGAAGTGCGCTTCCGCAAGGCCATCGGGCGGACTCCCGCGCGCGAGATGAAACGGTTGCGGATGGAACACGCCAAGCACATGCTCAGAACGTCGCACGAGAAGATTACCTTCATCGCCGCGCAATGCGGCTACAGCACCTTTGCCGATTTCCTGCGCAATTTCCGCCAGGCAACCGGCATGACGCCGGGCGACTACCGGGCCGCCCTGCGGGGCTGATAAATCCAGTATCCGTTTGCTTCAACTGCCGCCCCGCCGCCGCCCGGATGACACGCGCAAAAACATATCCGAAATACGCAAACACACACCCGGTTTTTATTGCGTGCAGCCGGGCTGGTCGACATATTGGTATATGACGATGACCATGACTGGAAAATTCCTGCTCGGTTTCCTGGTTTTGTTCGGCGGGCAACCGCTGCGCTTGACGGCACCCGCCCAGACTATTTTCGAGGAGGTGGATGATCTCGAAGACGTCACCCCGGATATGCGCCGGGCGCAGGGGCGGGGCCCGCGCTATGTCCCGCCCGTGGCGAATGCGCCGAGTATCACGGAAGTCCGGCCCCGTTGGTTTGGCAACGGAATCGGTGTCACGGACGAAGTTTTGCCGCCTTGGACGCCGATTGGGCTTGAGGGCGACCGGGCCACGGTGGTCTTGCGCGCGTATCACCTGGGTCCCTCGGGCCTGCCGGCGTCCATTACGAGCCGGGGGCTGCCCTTGCTGGCGGCGGCGGCCAGCCTGACGCTCGATGGTGTCGCTGCAACGTGGAACCGCCAGCTTGCCAGTCAAGCGGACGGCCGCGTGGTCTGGGACGCGGAGGGCCGCTGGCCGACTGTCCGGGCCCGTTTGCGGACCACCCTCGAATATGACGGCCTGCTGCGCTATGACCTGACCCTGGCCCCGGCGGCTGATGGTGTCCTCCTTCGCAACCTGGAATTACACTTGCCCTATCGCGCTGAACGCGCCCAATTCGGGGCCAACGTGCAGTGGACCGACTTTGGCCCCTATTTCCAAATCGCCGACATGGAAACCGGCTTGGCCTGGTTCTGTGAATGGGCCAAAGGCTGGCAGATCGGCGCGGCGCCCTGCCTGGAAACGCCAGCGGACGGCGAACAGGTCAATTGGCGCATACGCTTCATCGGCCACGAAGGGCAAGCGCTCGAAGCGCCCCTCGAATTGACCTTCGGCCTGCAGGCCCTGCCGGTTCGCGAACTCGATCTTTCGTATCAGTACGACAAGCGCCGGGTCCAGAATCCGCCCAGCCTGAATACCAATCTCTGCACGCTGGCCGAGCTGGCCGATAACGCGCTCGTGTACGCCAACGTCGAAGTGGGCGCTCTCGAACGGGGCACCCTGAGTTTTCATTGCGCGCCGACACTAGACGGCGGCCCCGTGCTCGATCTCGGCCCGGGGCGCGGCCTCCTGGCCGCTGTCCGCTCGACCGCGACCAAATACCGGAATGAGTTCTGGCATATGACCGCGCGCGGCGACCGCCAGGCCCTGGCCCGCTTGGGACCGCTCACCCGCGCCCAGGGTTGGTTTCCCCTGGGCCTCACCTGGGAGCGGGTCGGCCCGGAAGTCCGCCTGATCTGGCACAGTCGCCACGCCACCGGCGAACCGGTCAGCGCCACGAACACGATGGCCTGGTCCGATTGGTCAGGCAGCGTGACCAACGGGCTGCGTTTTGGTGGCGACCGCACCCTGGCGGTGGATGAAATCGCGCTTTATGGCCGGGTCCTCACGCCTGAGGAATTGACGGCGGTTTGGGATCAGCCATTGACGCCTGGGCCGGACGCCATCCTGCTTGATCCCCTCGAGCGGGTTCGTTTCTCGCGCGGGGGGTATTTGACCCGGCCGCTTGTGGCGCCGGGCAACCGCGGCGGGCGCGCCGAGGCGCGCTACAGCGGCGTGTTCGTCGAGCGTCTGGCTGACGGCCGCCGCGGCGCGGCGCTGCTCCTGCCGGCGGGCGAGAACCCGGACGCCTATGACTGGTTGAAGGCGTATGGCGGCAGCTTGGTATATGGCCGCCACGAGACCATGAACAGCGTGTCCGGTTTTTACGGCGCGGAATTTGTGGCCGATCCCATCTGGCGGCGCGAAGTCGGTAAACTGGAAGCCGCCGGGCTGGGACTGGTCACCTACGGCGGCTTCGGATTTCACCGCCAATACGATCCCGACATCCTGCCGTTCCTGGTTGAATTGGTCCGCGAGCCGCACCGCGGCGTGAAGCGCAATACGGCGCTGTTGACCTGTGCCGCCGCGCCGGGCACGTCCGATTATTACCTCCATTGCTGGAAGCAAGGCGTGGAGTACTACAACATTCGCAGTATCCATGCCGATAACACCATTCATGCCTGGACCTGCTTCAACGAGCGCCATGGCTGTGGCTGGCGGGATGCCCAGGGCGAACTCCAGGGCCGGACGCCGATCTTTGCCGCCCGGGACCTCGCCAAGCGCTTCCGCTGGCTCTTTCATGTGTACCGGCCCGATGGCTTCATTCAGCTCCATGCGGGCGCGCGCGGCCTGGCGCCCGTAGGCGGTTTCGCCGACCTGCACCTGGGCGGCGAGAAAATGGGCTGGACCGGCCAGGCGGAAGATCTACCCCCGCCCGAGACCTGGAACAGTTATCAACATCGCCTGGGCGTGCCCGTGGAGATCCTGACCAAGGGCCGGAAGCATGCCTTCGGCCCGAACTGGCTCTATATGTACACGCTGCTCTCCGGCATGTCCGTCCGCATGATGGGCGGGCACCTCAATCCCGCCTGGTGGTGGACCGATCTGCCGGAGGCGGATACCCAGAAGCCCCGCCTGCGCATGGATCGTTATCAGCCGTACGCGGTCCGGGGCGGCGTTTCCGAAATTGCCCACCCCGGCGCCCTGTGGTGGCTGCTGCAAGACGATTTCAACACCCGGGAAGCCACGTTCCATCCCTTCTGGCGCGCGGACGGCCTGATCCGCCTCAACCCCGCGGCCCTGCGCGCGGCCCTCTACACCCATCCCGGCCAGGCCGCCCTCGTGATTCTCTCGAATTTCGGCGCCGACGAGTGCGCCGTGAACGCGGCCCTCAATTGGAACCAGCTTGGCTTGGCCAGTCACGCAGTGCAAGCCTGGGATGCCTACACGGACGAACCCTATGCCATTGTCCAAGGGCGATTGCAGTTGACCCTGCCGGCCGCCAGCTACCGGATCGTCCGGATCGAAATCCCATAACAGCCGGAATGCGCCCGGGCCCGCGGATGCAGGATGAAATCCGTTGGTTGACGAGTTGCAAAAATCGTCTTCGATTGCAGCACGGCCAATCGGATTATCGGTCGTCATGACATAACCGGCTTGCGTCACCCCCCCCAATGCGTTAAACGGGAAGGCAGTCGCGACCGCAGCCCAGGAACACGTTCCGGCAAGGAAAGCATGCCATGAAGCATTCACCCGCGTTGATTCCCGGTCAGGAGGGGAAACGCAATCTGGATCAGACAGACGAGATGATCGCCGAGCGGCGCTGGCAACGGCCGTTGGCCTATGCGCGCTTCGTCGTCGAGGATCTTGCCCGGCGGGTCGAGACGTCGCGCCGCGATTTCCCGTGGCGTTTTTTTCGGGGGGATTGCCATGCGCACACCCAGCACAGCGATGGGATTGGTCAGGTGGCGGAGATGGCCGAGATGGCGCAGGCCGCGGGGTTGGATTTTCAGTTTATCACGGATCATTGGGGTCTGACGCAAGCCGTGGAATGCCGGCGGGCGGGTTTGTGGGTTGGCCAGGAACCGATTACGGAGCACCATCATCTGGGCATCCTGGGGCTGAAGGAGACCTTCGTGCCCTTAAATGATCTGCGGCGTGATTTTCGCTCCGTCAAGAAGCGGGGGGGCATCCCCTTCATTCCTCACCCGGCGGGCTGGTGGCCCAGCCGAGTGTACACGGACGCGCAGCGCCAGGCCCTGTATGAGCTGCCCGACCCGTTTCTGATGGAAATCATTAATGGGGCCAATCAAACGGGCACCGCGTTTGACTACACGGATGCTGCGGCGGTGGCGCTCTGGGACGAGATGCTCATGAGTGGTCGCCGGGTGCATGCCATGGGGAATACGGATGCCCATGCGCCTCACGGGGTGGGTTCGGTTTGGAATGGCGTGCTGGCCCCGCGTTGCGACGAAGCCGCCATTCTGCGGGCTTTGGCCGCCGGCCGGGTGTTTGTGTCGGAGGCGCCGCTGCTGTGGCTCCAGGTGGGCACGACCGGCATGGGCCAGCGCCTGCGCGCCGGGACGCCGACGGGGCCGCTCCGTTGTCGGGTCGTTGATGCCGAGGGGCTCTTGCGCGTGCGTCTGGTGGCGGACGGCAAGGTGCGCCGGACCTGGCATCCCGACGGCAAGCCGGTTCTGGATGTGGTTGGCGCGGTGCCGAACCGGGTGCGCAAATATGTTCGTGTCGAGGCCATTGCCATGGACGGTCGGCGGGGCTACACCAACCCCGTGTATTTTCCCGTCCCGCCGCCGTCAAGCCGCCTCAGCGCGCCGACGTAAGGGGTTCGGGATCATAGATTCCGGGCGGCCAGCGCGCGCAGGCTGGATTCCACGGCGAGGAAATCAGCGGGGGGGGGCGCGAGAAAATCGAGGGCGGCGTTGGTGGTGGGGTGGGCAAAGGCCAGGCGCGCGGCGTGGAGCATCTGGCGGTCGGCGCCCAACTCTTTTTCCTCGGGGCGCACGCGCCCATAGAGGGCATCGCCCAGCACGGGATGGCCGAGGGCGGCCAGATGCACGCGGACTTGGTGTGTGCGCCCCGTTTCGATGGTGACCCGCACACGCGCGGCCCTGCGCCAGTTTTCCTCGACCGCGTAGTGGCTGACGGCCTGGCGGCCGCGGGTGACGCGCGTGGACATGCGTTGGCGCTGGCGGGGATGCCGGCCGATCAGGGTTTCCACGCGGCCGGTGGGCGGCGCGGGCACGCCCCGCACCAGGGCCAGGTATTCCTTGTGGACGGTGCGGGCTTGAAACTGGGCCTGCAGGGCGCGCAGGACGGGATCGCGCTTGGCGATCACCAGCAGCCCGCTGGTATCGCGGTCCAGGCGGTGGACGATCCCGGGCCGCAGCTCGCCGCCGATGGCCTCGAGATCCGTGCAATGGTGCAGCAGGGCATTGACCAGGGTGCCATCGGGATGTCCGGGCGCGGGATGCACCACCAAGCCGGGCGGTTTGTTCACCACCAGCAGGTCGCGGTCCTGATAGACCACGGCCAGGGGCAGATCCTGGGGCTGGGGCGTCGCCGGCCGTGGGGGGGGCAAGGTCACCTCGAGGCGCTCACCGCCCGCGAGGGTATGACTCGGTTTGCGGAGCTGCCCGTCGAGGCGCACGCAGTCCGTCAGAATCCAGGCGCGCCAGCGGGCGCGGGAGTACTCGGGACGGGCGGCCGCCAACCACACATCCAGACGTTGACCGGCGGCGGCCGGGGGCGCCGCCAGCGTAAAGGTCACGCCGGCCACCGGGCTCTGCGCCGCCTCAGGCACTGGCGCGCCCTAGCATGCAAGCATCCGGTCGAGGGCGCC
This sequence comes from Fidelibacterota bacterium, assembly GCA_021734645.1. Lineage (GTDB taxonomy): Bacteria > Verrucomicrobiota > Kiritimatiellia > JAIPIQ01 > JAIPIQ01 > JAIPIQ01. Next base: position 9,418 of record JAIPIQ010000101.1, read on the forward strand.
GCGGGCCTCTTCGGCGGTATCGAGGCGGACGCGGATCCGGCGCTGGGGCGGCCAGGCCTCGAGCAGCGCGGCCAGGGACTCGGCCGTGGTCTTGGCCATATTCCAGCAGGTGCTGGGCCAGAGGGGATGAATGGTCAGGCGGTCAGCGTACTGGGTCGCGAGGCGCTGGACCAGGTGCAGCTCGGTGCCGATCAGGATCGTGCTGCCGGCCGGCGCCTCGGCCACGTAGCGGATGATCCGCGACGTCGAACCGTTGGCATCGCAGAGGACCAGCGCTTCCCGGGGGGTTTCGGGATGGACGATAATCCGGGCCTCGGGAAACCGCGCGCGCGCCAGCTTGATCTGGTCAACCTCGAACCGGGTATGCACATGACAGAATCCTTTCCAGACCACTACCCGGGCCGAGGTCAATTGCGCGGGGGTCAAGCCGCCCTGGGGCAGCGTGGGATCGTAGCAGGCCACCGCCTCGTCCGGCAGGCCCAGCTCCGCGGCTGTATTGCGCCCCAGGTGTTCGTCCGGCAGAAAGAAAATCCGCCGGCCGGCTGCGAATGCCCAGCGAAAAACCTGCGCGGCATTGCCCGACGTGCAACAGGCGCCCCCGTGCCGCCCGCAGAACG
>JAIPIQ010000102.1 GCA_021734645.1 Fidelibacterota bacterium
CATTTTTTCCGCGAGGTCCTCGGAGTCCGCCGCGCCCACGGCCATCTGCCAGGGGAACAGCGTCGCGTTAATCAGGCGCGAGCCCGGACCGTTCACCAGGTCGGCCGCGGCGACGACGGGCACCGCAGCCGCCGCCTGGGCCGCCGCCGTGACGGCCGTCGCGTCCGCGACGGGGCGGTAGGCCTGGTAAATCCCCCCAATGGCGTACTCAGCCACGATTTCGGCCACCTGTTCGGGAGTTTGCTTGCCGGTGTTGATGCAGAATGTCTGGCCGATCTTCTGGCGGTTCGAAAGACCGGAAACGATGGAGTCAATGCGTTCGCGTTCGGTTTGGGTCAGTGCCTGGTACATGAATTGGTTCCTTTTGATGATTCCGTTTTTATCTATTTCGCAATTCTCTGAATGATTCTGTCAAAAAATGATTCTGTCCATCCCCCCTGTCAGGCCTGATCGCGCCAGCGAAAGGCCCGATAGGCCTCCCAGGCGGCATCAATGTTCTCCGTTGGCACGCCCGGATCGATCATGATATTGAGCGTTCCGATAAAGCCTCCCGCGGGCCCGGACAGCGCCCGGATCAGGTCCTCGATCTGCGCGGTCAATTGCTCCCGCGGCAACCGTGCAAACACCGTGTAGTCGAGGCAGGAATGAAAGGTGATCTTTCCCCGGAAGGCCCGGGCCGCATCGAGATACAGGAGCGGTTGCTTGCTATCCAGAATGTCCACGCCGCATTCGTGTAACTCGGCAATGTGTTCCTTGAGGTTACCGCACGAGTGCATGAGGACCTTCTGGCCGCCAGCGTGGATACACGCGCAAAGTTCGCGCAACGGCGTTTTGAAGAACGCGCGCCACATGTCCATGGAGAAAAAGGGGCCGGTTTGCATGGCGCTGTCGTCCCAGAAAAAGACCGCATCAATGCAGTCATAGGCGGCGATTTGTTCGGCGAGCCCCAGCATGTATTTATGGTGTGCGGCGACGATCATGGCGATACGTTCAGGATCCGCCGCCATGGTGAGCAGGAAGTTTTCGAATCCCAACAGGAACGAGGCGAGCGTGAGCGGGCCGGGGCCGATGCCCGTGTATACGAACTGCTCACTCAGCCGGGGGTCTTTTTGGGCGACCAGGTGGGCGATGTGATCGAAGCGGCCCTTGGCGTAGGGGTCGGGAAAGACGTAGTCGTCCCAGTTGTCCCAGTTGGCGAGGGGGTTGACGACCGGGAAGCCCGCCTGCCCCTCAATGTTCTTTTCCTTGATGCAACCCCACTCGTCGGCGCGGGGCGCCCCCGGCGTGAAGCCCGCGGGACGCCCGGTGAAGATGCGGAGCGTGTCGCTATCGAATCGCTCCGGACGGGACGACGACCGCGGAATGCAGGGCGGGCTCTCGAAAGCAATTGCCCGATGGACCAGTTCTTTGCTTGTCATAGCTGTGGATTCGATTCCTTGTATTGGATGCGGATATTCTCGGGTTTGTCAGGCGCATGTCACCGCTGTTGCAGTGCGGCCTGAAGCATGGCGAGCAGGAAGTATATTGAATGGTGACAAAGTAATAGCCAGGTATCCAGTTCCAGTGCCAGCGGATTATTCGTTTTTAACGATGGCCTCTATTGCGGCCCACAGACGCTGATCGGCGTCTGCGAGTTGTTGGCGGCGTTGGCGCTGTTCGGCGCGGCGCGTTTCGAGGCGTTTGCGGCGCAGGGTGACCAGGCGGCGGGTTTCGTCGGGGTGCGGATCGCCGGAGCCACAGTGTTTCTCGAAGAACTGATCGAGGCCCATGCACTCTTGAACCTGTTCATCGGTCAAGCCGGGTTCGGGTTCGCTGGTGACGCGGGCAGCTTCGTCGAGCAGGGCGCCGGTCATTGCCCAGGGTTCGATTTTGCGTTCGCGGGCGAGGCGCACGGCGTTGCAGCAGATGCGGTGGGCGCGGCGGCCGCCGTAGCCCTTTTCGCGAATCAGGAAGATGGCCAGGTCGGGTGCGCCGGAGTAGCCGTTCTTGACGATTTCCAGCATGCGTTCGCGGTTGACCTGGAGGGTGGCGATCAGGCAGCGCAGCCAGCCCAGCGCCTGGCAGGCGTGGCCCATCCCCCGGAAGACGTAAACCGGCGACTTGTACACCGGCAGTTGATCCTGGATGGACTCGCCCTTGAACGTGGTGGTGACCTTCATCATTTCGCCGAGCACTTCGTTGGCGGCGATGCGCACGTTCTCGAACATGCCGCCATGCGCTTTCTGCGGCATGAACGAGCTGACACCCTGCCATTCAGGCGCGGGATGCACCTGGTTGATCTCTTCCAGCGTCCAGATGCTGTGATCCATGCCGGTGCGGCTGATGGTCAGGGCCAGGCTCGACAGCGCGAACATGATCTGCGGGATCTCGTCCTGGCTGCCTTCGCAGTCGTAGGCGACTTCGACGGTCTGGTCGAACCCGAGCAGGTCGGTGATCAAATCGCGGTCCACTGGCCAGCCGGTACCCGAGCAGGCGCCGCAGCCACCGCTGTTTTCGTTGGTGCGGCGATAGGCCAGCTCGAGCTGTTCGAGGCCTCTTGCCAGGCCGTCATGCACGGCCAGCAGATAGGCGCCGTAGGTGGTGGGTTGGGCGTGCGAGAAATGGCTCTGGCCGGCCATCATCGCTTCGGCGTACACGGCGGCCTGGTCGAGCAGGGTCTCGAGGGTGGCGCAGGCCTCGTCGAACACCTCGAGGAGTCCGTCGCGCAGCATCATGCGATACATGGGTTCCTGGAGCGTGCGCCCGTAGTTGACCGCGCTGGCCGTGTCTTCGTCGCCGTCGAGTTTCTGCTTCAGCCAGTCCTCCCCGCCCCAGCCCTCTTCCTGCTGGGTGTCCGGCAGGATGGCAAACAGTTTCTTCGCGGTGGGCAGGGGGATCAGGCCCTGCTGATAGAGCATGACCGTCCACGCCATGTCCATCTTGCCGCAATAGGGCAGGCGATTGCCGATTTTCTTGAGCAAGCGGTGGGGCAGCCCGCCATAGTGCGGCCAGGCCGGCGGCGGCGGCGCCCCGGGCGTATGTTGGCGGTGGTCCGTGCGCCGAGCGTAGGCGTCGCGATCAAAGTCGGCGGGCAATCCGGGTTCAATAGTATCCATTTTCGTGCTCCTTTTCAGGTTGCTCATCGTTCGGCACACGGAACCGAACCGTATCGGCAACTTCAATGCTTTTAACCTGGGTGATCAGGACTGCGGCCTGCGCCGGGGCGAGGTTGGCGAAGGCGGCGCAGTCGTTGAATTTTGCTTCTGTTTCGGCCCAGGGCGCGGGGTGTAGCGGGAACGTCTCGCAGGGCGCCTGGCTCCGCATCAGGCGGCGGCCGTCCCTGGTGTACACGATCACGCCCTGGCGCCGGGCCTTGGCGTCCTGGCCTTCGAGGAGGGGGTGCAATTCGGGCGGGGGCGGTAGGTCGGCGGGCGCCGGCACGGGCTTGATGGCGCGGGTCAGTTCACAGACTTCGCGGTCGTTGCGCACCGCAGCGTCGGTGTAGTCCGCCAGTGTAGCCGGACCGCGCAGCAGGGTGTGGGCCACGGCCCAGGCGCCGCTGAACTGGGCGGCGACCTGCGGGTTGTCCCTGAGGTCGAATGGCTCCGCGACCAGCGGCGCGATCCCGAAGCTCTCGACCCGCGCGATGTTGGCCGGCTCGAGGTGCTCCTCCTCGCGCAGGCGTTCGGCGGCAATCTGTACCGAATGGCAGGCGCCACAGCTTGGGTACCGCTTGGTCGAGACGTACTCGATGGCGAAGGCGTCGAAAGGTTTCAAGAATTCCGCCGCATCCGGAATCTCGCCGTTCATATAGAGTGTGAAGTAGCCGGCCTCGCCTTCGGACACGCGCTGCGGACCGGTTATGCCGCGGGCGGCCAGGGCGGTCGCCCAGAGCGCCGAGCGGGCGGCGCAGGCGGGCTGGAGGCGCTTGGTCAGGCTGGCGTCGAGCAACGCCTGACGGTTCCCCGAGATCTGCGCGTAGTTGATGCCCAGCGCATGCACGGTCTGTTCGTGGCTCAGGCCGAGTAGTCGCGCCGCCGTGACGACCGCCCCGAAGCTGCCCACCAGCGTACTGGGCAGGAACCCACCGCTCCGCTGTCGCGAAGAACCAACGACCCCAATCCGCGCCGCCGTCTCGATGCCCAGAATCATGGCGGCCAGCGCCTCGCGGCCACTGGCTTCCGAGGCTTCCGCCGCCGCCAGCATCACCGGCACGATCACCGAGGTCAGGTGCAAGGCCGTGCCCGGCGTGAACACATCGTCCAGATCTTGCGCGTGAATCAGCGCGGAGTTCGCAAAGGCCGCGTTCGGCATGGGCAATTTGCCTGGTTCGCCAAACAGGAGCGACGCCTCCGGCTTGCCGCCCCAGTCGCGCATTTGCTCGATGACCGCTTCGACCCCCGGCGCGCGGCGGCCGGCCAGGGCGCAGCCGAGGGTGTCCAGCAACAGCCGTGTCGCCGCGTCGTAGGCGGAGGCCGGAATATCCTCATTAGTGAAGGCCAGGATGTGGCGGGTCAATTTTTGCGTGTGCGTCATGTCTGCGTTGGTTTTCATGTAGGAACTCCGGTTGTTTGGCAGGTTACGTTCTGCATTATGTTGCGAAGCTTTTCCCCACTGAAGGCTGGGAAGCCCGCAGTACACAGCGTTAGGACAATGCTTACAGCGCGGGTTTTGAGCCTCCTGCCTGCGGCAGGATTTTATCGATCACCTGGGTGGCGAAGTTGCGTCCCATGATTTCGTAGCCGTCGCCGTTTGGGTGCAGCAGATCGGGCAGGTAGTCGGCAACCAAATCCTCGCCGAACAGTTCGAGTCCACTGAAGTAGTGGACGTTGTCATCGCCGCATTCGCGCAATCGGTTGACGGCGAGTTCGAGTTCATCACGCATCATGCGCAAGGTCATGCCGGTCGCCCCGGGCGTGTCTTCGCGCGGTGGCGAGATGATTGGTGAAATGACGGCGATGGGGGTGGTCGGGTGTTTTTCGCGGATAATCTTGACCATCCCGATCAGTAAAGTGCGGTAGGTTCGCTGGGCGACCGTGCCGCGCGACATGTTGATGCCTACCTTGAGGGATATGAAAGCCGCCGGGAGGTCGCGAATCATCATGGCCACCAGGGGTTCCATCTGGCAGTTGCCGCCATAGCCCAGGCTGGTGAGGTTCAGTCCACGCCGCCGAGCCGCCACCGCCGGCCAGGTGCGCGAGGGGCTGTGCGCGGTTTTGCAATGGGTGATCGAGCTGCCGTAGGTCACCCAGCGCGGACGCGGATCGGGCGAAGACGACAGCTCTTCACCGTCGTCGATGGTCAGCCGGCGGATTTTCACTGGCTGATGGGTCGGCAACCACAACTCGAGCGTTTTGCGTCCCGGCGGCAGGTTGTCGAATTTGACCTCGGTGCTCCCCGGCTGTAGGGCGACGGTTGCCAGCAGGGCGTTGTCGGTGGTAAGGTCGAAGATGCGAGGGGTGTCGTCGTCGGTCGCCGCCACCTCCAAAAGTAGGTTGTCGGAGGTCGTGGCAAAGCGCAAGCGGCTTCCGCCGGGTGTCGTCGCCCGCTCGACAAAGGCTTCATGATGCAGGGGAATTTCATTCACTTTCAGGCGCACCGGCTGCAACCAGCCGTCGCCATGCTGGAATGCCACCGCACCTTCGAACAGGTTTTCGTGCACAGTGAGTTGTTTCATAACGTATTTTTCCTCAGATTCTATTTTTGTTTTGGTTTTTGTAGGGAGATCAGCTCGATGTCGGCCTCGGTTTCCTCGCCGGGCCAGACGTAGGTGTCCGGGTGGAGTGGTTGCACGATTTTGCCCCATTGGCACAGCACGCGCCAGTCGTGCAGTTGCTGCTTCACCTCCGCCGCGACGGCTGAGGGATTCCAGTCTTGCTCGATCTGCGCCAGCAGTTCGTCGCGGGTGGCGGTGTGTTCCGGATTGGCGGCCAGGTTGCAGGTTTCATTCGGATCGTCGGCCAGATTGAACAGCGCCGGCGGAAACGATGTATCGTCTTCGGTGCGGTGATGCTGCCAGAGTTTCCAGTCGCCTTTGCGCACCATTTTGCCCAGCCACTCGAAGGAACCGCCGTTCATATCAGCCACTTCTGAGGTGATGACACGGCCGGGATTGCCGTCACCATGGAAAAGCGGGAACAGGGATTTGCCGTCGGTGTCCATGGGCGCGGCGTCAGCCAGCTCGGCGAAGGTCGGCGCCAGATCGAGCAGACTGCACAGCGCAGCGCATTCGTTTCCGGGCGTGGTGACACCGGGCATGCGGGCGATCAGCGGGATGCGGGCGGAGTGTTCGTAGAAACATTTTTTTGACCAGAGGTTGTGTTCACCAAGCATCTCGCCATGATCGGAGCAGTAGATGACCAGCGTGTTTTCAGCTTGTCCGCTTTGATCCAGGACATCGAGGATGCGTCCGATGTTCATGTCCACGTATTCGATCATCGCATAGTAGGCGGCGCGGGCGACGCGGAGCTGGTGCGCGGTGGCGGGCGGATCGAGGTTGCGCCATTTGTACAGCGCCTGAATGCAATCGGGTTCACCGCCGGCTTCGGGCGTGGTCGGGACGCGGTCGAAATAGTAGTCGAACGCTGCTTTGGGGCCGATGTACGGGCAATGTGGAAGCAAAAACCCGGTCACGGCGGCAAATGGGGTTTCCATGGCGCTGCGTTCCTGTAGAAATGGACAGTAGGCATTGGTAAACCGCATGCCTTCGGTAGCCAGGCGGTCCAGGTTGGGGGTTCGAACCAAAGGGTCGCCATAGCAACCAAGAAGATTCGGAGCGTGTTGGTCGCTCATGATCAGCAGGATGTTGGGGGGGTCGGTCATTTTAAATCAACCCCTCGTTTTCCAGCATCGCGCCGTCGGTCAGCAACAATGGGCCGTCCCGCAAAGGCAGGTCGAAGATGCCGAATTCCGCTGTGTTCCTCTCCCCGGCAGGCAAATGGAAAACGGTTTGCGTCACCGGATCAATCAGCACCGGTTCTGTCCACGGGGTTTCGCAGCCATGCCAAAATTGTCCGGTGATGACGGCGCCGGGAAACGGATTATTGAAATCGGACGGCATCCAGTAGGCGTAGAGCGCCGTATCACTGCGGCGGAAGGATGCGACCTGGATCAGGGCCGGATTAATGGGGGTTCCTTCCCGGTCGGCATGCCGATTCTCAAAATAGACGGAGGTCTCCCAGGCGCGAGTTTTGGAATCAAAAAGTGAACAAAGCGTCTGCAGGCCGAAAAAAGATGGCTTGGGTGAATAGTCCTCGCCACGCAGCAATCCCATATACAGGTTTTTCCCGGTCGGCCCTGCATCGGTAATATAGTTGAAAAGGTCCACCGTGTGGTAGTACTGGGTAAACTCCAGTTCCATCTTCAGGTCCATCAGGATTCTGCGCAACACCCATTTGGCTTGAACCAGCTCGTCCAAATGCTTCATATCAATAAACTCGCTCAATCCGCCGCGTTGGGACTGACAGCCACATTCCCCTTGCCACAGCCTGACCCGGGGCGCGTGCGTTGCGATCAGGCGCCGCAACGCCTTGACTTCCTGTTCAAAGGCATGCTCAGGAACGGCACGATACGGATGCCAGGAGAGTTTGTCGAGCCACTCGCCCATTCCCTCCCGGAAACAGGCTTCGGCAAACGGCAGGGCTTGGGCTGGACGAACCGTGGCATACACGCCGCCGATGATGGTCGCATTCGGAACCTTTGCCCGAACAATGGGCACCGTTTCACCCAACAGCTTGACGTAATCTGCCGGGTTGGGTTTCTCGGGACGCCAGAACGTGCCGACATTGGGTTCGTTCCACACCTCCCAGTGGCTGACACGCCCCGCGAAATGTGTGGTGATGGCCGCAACGTAATCGCGCCAGGCTTGGGCCGCCGCTGCTCCGTAATAGTAGGCAACAAATCCGCGCGCGGATTCGTGCGGCGCATCTGGGGTGTACAACAGGTTGCCGAAACCCAAGCTGAAAAAGGGCTGGACACCGATGGCGAGCAGGTCGTCGATGATTTCATCGAGCCACGCGAAATCGTATACGCCTTTCTCCCGTTCGCAGCGGCTCCATCCCGTTTGTACCCGCGCCCATTTGGCGCCCAGCGTCGCCAATTGTGGGTGCGTCCGCTTGGGATCGAAATGATAGCGGTCCAAGGTCTCGAAACCGACGCTGATGGGCGAAGCCTGAATGTCCACCGCACGGCGCGGCTTCAACTGGCCCAATGGTTCGAACTTGCAGGCCTCGCGGTCGGCTGGGGTGATGAGATTGTCGGTGTTCATTCGGCCTCCTTGCGGTTCCTGACTTTGCGACGTGTCGTTGCTCCAGATTTCATTCATTGCGCGGGCGGTTGTAGTGAGCTCAGCTCGATGCCGAACCGTTCGGCGCCTCCCGGGAAGCACCTTCTCCCATCTGCTCGTTCTTGCTCATGCCACTCTTCTCCCGCACCTGCTTGATGCGCTTGTCCAACCGCAGTTTGTTGACCCTAACGCCGTTCACCGGGGAATGATACTATCACTCTTGCCCGATACCTTGCACTTTGTTGCTCACTTTCGGCTTGCTCCACGTACGGAGCCTGCTAGCGTGCACCCATGAATGCCGTCATTCCCCGGGGCGCTAGCTCCCTCGAAGAACTGCTGGTCACCATCGAGCGGCTGACCGGGTTGGAGGCTTCGATCTATCCGGCCCGGGCCGGCCTGACGCCCCAATCCATTACCGATTTGCCGACTGGCTATCGGCGCCATATGAGCGCGTTCTGCCGTTTGGTCAAGGGGGGCGCCCGGAACGGTTGTCAGGGGCACGACTCGTCGGTGACCAACCGTCGGGCGGGCGAGGTCGGCGAGCCGTTCGTGCAGCGTTGTCATGCGGGCGTGGCGGAAGTGATCGTGCCGATATTCGGCGATCAAGGCCACCTGGCGACGTTGTTTCTGGGGCAGGTGGTGACCGAAGCCGTGGCGGCGGACGGGATCGGGGACATTCGACGGCGGTTGAGCGGGCGGGCGATTAACCGGACCGAGCTGGCCCGGGCTTTCGCCCGCGTGCCGCGCATGCCGGAAGGCGAGCTGTTGCAAATCGGGCGGCTGCTGGGCTGGGCGCTGGCCGGTATCGTCACCACCATGAACGATGAACTGCTCGCGCGGCGGTTGCGGATTGAGGCCGCCCCGCAGGTCCGCCATGCGCTACAGATTCTGGAAACGGAACGATGCTGGACGCTGACGCAGGGTGCAATGGCCCGGCGCGTGCATGTGAGCGTCGCCCATTTCAGCCGCTTGTTCAAGCGCGTGGTGGGCAGCACCTACTCTGATTATCTCACTGGTTTGCGCATGCGCGCGGCCGAGAACCTGCTCCATCAAACCCAACTGGGCGTCAACGAAATTGCCCAGCAACTGGGCTATTCCCGGCATAGCTACTTCACGCGCCGCTTCCGGGCGCTGACCCACATGTCCCCGTCCGATTACCGGCACAACCGTCAGACCGGGGAGCCGTTTGACGCTTGAACGGTCATTGGCGGCCCTTCTTCTATCGCCCCCCGATACGCCTGAAGTCCTGATCCCGTCCGCTGGTTCGACCCCGCGGCGGACTGAGGCGGTCGGTTGAGGGGGGAGAGCATTCGAGGCAATGGGAACCCCGGAGGTTGTGTCCGCCAAGCCTTGTCGTGAGCTTTGTCGAAAGGCAGGAAACAAAAACGAAACACACGAAAGGCACGAAAAGGGGGAGGTAACCACGGATAAACACGGATGGGGAAAGGGGATAACCCGAATCCTTAGCGAACTAGGGAAAACGCCTCCAAAGGGTTAAAGTAGGCCGGTTTCAC